>NZ_JBSFDA010000211.1:0-16360 GCF_053593675.1 Streptomyces sp. NPDC002156
GGTTACATTCCGAACCCGGAAGCTAAGCCTTACAGCGCCGATGGTACTGCAGGGGGGACCCTGTGGGAGAGTAGGACACCGCCGAACAAATATTGCGAAAAGCCCCGTACCGGGGATACCGGTACGGGGCTTTTCTGCGTTGTCTCTCCTCCGGATTCGGATGGATTCGGAGGAGAGAAACTATTCAGAGGCGGCCTGCCGCCTTCAGGGCCAGATATGCGTCTGCCAGTGCCGGCGCCAGGTCGTCCGGTGTCGCGTCGACGACCGTGACGCCGTGGCGGCGGAGTTGTTCGGCGGTTCGATCGCGTTCGGTTTGCGCCTGGGCGGCGGCTGCGGCCTCGTACACCGCTTCTGTGTTTCCTCGGGCTGTTGCCATGGCTGCGATGTGGGGGTCCGCCACTGAGGCCAGGAGGACTGTGTGGCGTTGGGTCAGTTGAGGGAGCACTGGGAGTAGGCCCTCCTCGATGGGGGCCGTGTCCAGGCTGGTCAGCAGGACGATCAGGGAGCGTCTGGGGGCCGTACGGAGTGTGGTGGCCGCGAGGCCTCGGGCGTCCGTTTCGATGAGTTCGGGTTCCAGGGTGGCCATCGCGTTGACCAGGGACGGGAGGACGTCGGCTGCGGCGCGGCCCTGGGCCAAGGCGCGTACCCGGCGGTCGTACGCGAGGAGGTCCACGCGGTCGCCGGCGCGGGAGGCCAGGGCTGCGAGGAGGAGGGCCGCGTCCATGGAGGCGTCCAGACGGGGGACGTCGCCCACGCGGCCCGCCGACGTACGGCCGGTGTCGAGGACCAGGAGGATGTGGCGGTCTCGCTCGGGGCGCCAGGTGCGTACCGCGACCGTCGTTTGGCGGGCTGTGGCGCGCCAGTCGATGGAACGGGTGTCGTCGCCGGGGACGTACTCGCGCAGGCTGTCGAATTCTGTGCCTTCGCCGCGGGTCAGGACGCTGGTGCGGCCGTCGAGTTCGCGCAGGCGGGCGAGCTTCGAGGGGAGGTGCTTGCGGCTGGTGAACGGGGGGAGGACCCGTACCGTCCAGGGGACGTGGTGGCTGCCCTGGCGGGCGAAGAGGCCCAGGGGGCCGTACGAGCGGATTGTCACGCGGTCGGCCTTGCGGTCGCCTCGGCGGGTGGGGCGCAGGCGGGTGGTGATGCGGCGGCGTTCGCCGGAGGGGACCGTCAGGCGGTGGCGGGAAGCCTCTACCTCGGTGCCGGGTTGCCAGCTGCTCGGGGGCCACGCGTCGCGTACGCGGGCGCGGAGCGGTCGGCCGGACGGGTTGGTGATCGTGAGGGTGACGTCCGCCGGTTCGCCCAGGCGTGCGGAGGTGTCGCCGGAGCGGGTGAAGCCGAGACGACGTACGGGGGCTGCCAGGGCGTAGTCGCAGGCGCACGCGACGGCCAGGGGGGCGTTCACGGCGAGGATGCCTGTCCAGCTGGGGTCCCAGATGCCGATGGGGATCGAGCCCAGGGCCGCCAGGAGGGCGGCGCGGCCGGTGAGTGCCATCAGCGGGGGACGGGGACGTGGGCGAGGATCGCGTTGATGACGGAGTCGGCCGTCACGCCTTCCATCTCGGCCTCCGGGCGGAGCTGCACGCGGTGGCGGAGGGTGGGGAGGGCCAGCGCCTTGACGTCGTCGGGGATGACGTAGTCGCGGCCGGTCAGCCAGGCCCAGGCGCGGGACGTCGCGAGGAGGGCCGTGGCGCCTCGGGGGGAGACGCCGAGCGTGAAGGACGGGGACTCGCGGGTCGCGCGGCAGATGTCCACGACGTAGGCGGTGATCTCGGGAGAGATTGTTGTTTTTGCGACGGCCGCTCGGGCCGCCTCCAGGTCAGCCGGGCCCGCCACGGGGCGTACGCCGGCGGCGCGCAGGTCGCGCGGGTTGAAGCCCTCGGCGTGGCGGGTGAGGACGTCGATCTCGTCCTGGCGGGAGGGGAGGGGGATGGTGAGCTTGAGGAGGAAACGGTCCAGCTGGGCTTCGGGGAGGGGGTACGTGCCCTCGTACTCGACCGGGTTCTGGGTGGCCGCGACCAGGAACGGGTCGGGGAGGGGGCGCGGGGTGCCGTCGACCGTGACCTGGCGTTCCTCCATGGCTTCCAGGAGGGACGACTGGGTCTTCGGGGGCGTGCGGTTGATCTCGTCCGCGAGGAGGAGGTTGGTGAAGACCGGGCCCGGCTGGAAGGAGAACTCCGCGCTGCGCGTGTCGTAGACGAGGGAGCCGGTGATGTCGCTCGGCATCAGGTCCGGGGTGAACTGGACGCGCTTGGTGTCGAGTTCGAGTGCGGAGGCGAGTGCCCGGACGAGCAGCGTCTTGGCCACTCCGGGGACGCCTTCGAGGAGGACGTGTCCGCGGCAGAGGAGGGCGACGACGAGGCCGGTCACGGCGGGGTCCTGGCCGACCACGGCTTTGGCGATCTCGGCGCGCAGGGCTTCCAGGGAGGCCCGGGCGGTGCCCGGATCCCCGGTGATCCCGGCGTTGTCAGTGGTCGGGTCCATCATGGACGGCGTACCTCTCTTTCGAGGGCGTCGAGTTGGTCGGCGAGGGAGATGAGGGCTGCGTCGTCACCGGGCGGCGGGCCGAAGAGGAGGGAGTGCAGGGCCTGTCCGTCGCTGTGGTTCTGGAGCTGGGCGGACAGGGCGGGGAGCAAGGACTCGGGCGTGTGCGCCTGGGTGACGGGGACGCCTACGAGGGGGGCGAGGCGAGTGCGGGTGGTGGAGCGAAGAGCGCTTGCCGCGCGGTCGCGGGCGTTGGTCTTGCGGTAGAGGCGGGCGCGGCCTTCGACGGTTTCGGAGGCGCGGATCGCCACGGGGAGTCGTTCGGGTACGAGGGGGCCGAGCCGGCGTGCCCGCCAGAGGGCGGCCAGGACCGCGGCGACGAAGAGTTGCAGGGTGCCCCAGAGCCAGCCCGAGGGGAGCAGGTCGAAGAAGTCGCGTTCACCGGATTCGGTGAGCGAGTCGTCGGAGAGCGAGGGGAGGTACCAGACCAAGTGGGGGCGGGAACCGAGCAGTTGGAGGGCGAGCGAGGCGTTGCCGTGCTCGTCGAGGCGGTCGTTGTAGAGGATGTCGGGGGCGCCGAGCACGACGGTGTCGCCGTCTCCGATGGCTGTCGGGACGCGTACGAGGGTGGGGAGGCCGTTGCTCGGGTAGCAGGTGTCGGCGTCGCCGGCGGTGGTGTCGTAGCGGAAGCCGCCCGTGTCCGCGGTGCCCGCTCGTTGGGCGGCGGGCAGGGCGCAGTCCGGGGACAGCTCCGAGTCGAAGCTGATCGCGGGATCGGCGGTGACGCCGGGAGCGAGTGTTCCGACGGACGGGCTGCTGGGGGCGATCAGGATCGTGCGCCCGCCGGAGCTCGCTGTCGCCGTGCGCAGTTGCCTCTGCTGACGGTCGGTCAGCAGGTCGGGGGCCGCGACCAGGAGGGTGGTGTCGGCGTCGGCTGCGGCGCTCGCCTGGGCGAGGGTGGTGACCACGCGCGTGGACACACCCCGGTCGGCGAGGAGTTCGGCGACGGCGCGGCTGCCGCGAGGGTCGGCGGAGCGCGGGTCGAGGCTGCCGCGCTGGGTGCCGGAGTTGATCACGGCGATCGCGACGGCGCCCACGAGGAGGAGGGCGACACCGAGTACGACGCCTCGCGCGCGGGTCCACACCTGGCGGGCGGTGGGCGAGGCCGAGGTGGATGCCGGGAGCGTGGCCTCGGTGCTCATTCGGCGGCTCCCCGGCGGGCGTTGTGGGCCGTGCTGGGGGTGCTGCTGCTGGTCGCGAGGGCCGGTTTCGCGCGCGTCAGGTCGTTGTCGAGTTCGGTGAGGCGGCGGTACGTCTGCGGGGTCGCGGCGCGGCCGCCGTACGTCACGTCGTCGAAGTCCCGGGCCGCGGTGCGCAGGCGGTCGGTGTGCGCGGGCAGGGTGCGGCCCGCTTCGGCGGCCGCCTCGTCGGCGGTGCGGCCGGGGCGGGTGTCGAGGAGGGCGCGTTCCTCCAGAGCCCGGACGACGGCGCGCATCCGTTCCTGGACGGCCTGGTTCCAGCGGCCCAGGGCCGCGTGGGCCTCGGCAGCGGCGCGGTGTTCGGCGGGGCTGCGGGGGCGGTCGTCGAAGAGCGCGGCGGCGGAGGTGGGGCCGGGGCGCGGGGAACCGAGGCGCCACCACAGGGCGCCGATCACGGCGACGACGGCCAGGAGGACGACCAGCAGCCCGAAGGTTCCGCCGGGGGTCGCGGTCGAGGCCGTGTTGAACAGCCTGTCGAGCCAGTCCCAGAAGGCGTCCATTGCCCGTTGCAGCGGGCTGGGGTCGTTCTCGTGGTACATGCGCTTGGACAGCTCGCGCCGGGCAGCCTCCCGCGCGGGATCACGCGGGATCGTCACCGGCGGGTCGTCGGCCGCCAATGACAGTACGGCGGTGTCGCCGACGCGCAGCAGGGCTCGTACGGCCGCTTCTGCGGTGGGCGGCAGGGCCGGCACCGTGGTGAGAAATCCCCCCGTCAGGATCACCGCATCAGCTCCCCGGGGTGGTGCCCGGGGCGCCGGAGCCGTAGCCCTGGACGCCGGCGGCGCGGGCCAGGTCGAGGTCGAGGGCCTCGCGGCGGATGCGGTGGTCGATGTAGAGGAGCACGGTCACGCCCGCGGTGATCGGGAAGGTGATCATGGAGCCGATCACCGAGCCGATGCCGCTGACGACGAGGAACGTCCAGCCGAGGCCGCCCGTGCCGTCGAGGAAGCCGCTGATGCCGTCTCCGGTCATGGCCGCGGCGACGAAGGTGAACGGGAGGACGACGATGGACGCGACGACGCCCGCGATGACCGTGGCGAGCAGCTGGATGCCGAAGACGCGCCACCAGGAGCCGCTGACGAGCTTCGCGGAACGGCTCATCGACTTCTTGATGCTCTGCTTCTCCAGCATCAGCGCCGGCGAGGCCAGGGAGAAGCGGATCATCAGCCACAGTGTGACGACGCCCGCGCCGAGGCCGCCCAGGACGGCGAGTGCCGCGCCGCCGCCCTCCGAACCCGCGACAGCCACGAGGACGCCCGGGGCGATGCCGACGGCGAAGACCGCGACGACGATGAGCAGCAGCAGGAAGATGAGGCCGAACAGCTTCGGGACCTGCGGGCGGGCGTCCCGCCAGGCCTCGCCGATGGTGACCGGCTTGCCGAGCACGGCGCGGCTGGTCACGGTCGTGAGCAGGGCCGTCGCGATGACGGTGCCGATCATGGAGATCACGAAGAGGAGGCCGGAGCCGAGGAGGGCGTCCCCCATGGCGCGGCTCAGCTCGTCGACGCTGGCGCTCGTGTCGTTGAGGGCGGCGGTGCTCGTGCTGTCGTCCAGGACGAAGCCCTGGAGGAGGATCGCGAAGATCTCCGTGACGACCGCGACGGTGAGCGAGATGCCCAGCACGGTGCGCCAGTAGGCGCGCATGGTGGAGACGGCGCCGTCGAGGATCTCGCCGACGCCGAGAGGGCGCAGCGGGATCACACCGGGCTTGGCCGCGGGCGGGGGGCCGCCCCAGTTGCCGCCCCAGCCGGGGTGGCCGCCGGGCGGCGGGCCGTATCCGCCGTACCCTCCCGGGCCTGCGGGGCCGCCGTATCCACCGGGGGCGCCGGGGTACTGGCCGCCCCAGCCCTGGCCGGGCTGCGGTGGTGGGGGCGGCGGGGCCTGGCCGGGGTTCTGGGGGCCGGTGGGAGCGGACCACTGGGCGGGTGGCGGCTGTTCCTGGGACCACTTCGGGCCGGGGCCGGTCGGGTCCTGGCTCGGCTGGTCCGAGGGTTCCGCGGGACCGGGGCGGTCGGCGGGGGCGGACGCGTCGGGCTGCTGCCCGTCGGAGGGGGCGGATCCGGGCGAGGCCCAGCCCGGAGTGTCGTTCATCGTCGCTCCTTCACGGTGCCCGTCCGCGTTCGCGGCAGGTTGGCAGCCATCGTGCCATGGGGAGGGCGCGCGGGGATCGGCCCCCGTATGGGCTGGACACCTTCAATTGTCCGACGTGCAGGGGGCAGACTGGACGGATGGCTGATCAGTACGCGCAATCCCGCGAGGACAACCGGCCCACCGAGATACCGGCGATCCGCTGGGACGAACCTCCCGAAGGCCCGGTGCTGGTCCTTCTCGATCAGACGAGACTGCCGGCGGAGGAGGTCGAGCTGGTCTGTACGGACGCGCCCGCGCTGGTGGCGGCGATCCGTTCGCTGGCGGTGCGCGGGGCGCCGCTGCTCGGTATCGCGGGGGCGTACGGGGTCGCGCTCGCCGCCGCTCGCGGCTTCGACGTGGACGAGGCCGCCGTCGCGCTGGCGCAGGCCCGGCCCACCGCCGTGAACCTCGCTGTCGGCGTACGCAGGGCGCAGGGCGCGTACCGGGCGGAGCTGGCCAGGAGCGGTGACCGGGATCAGGCAGCCATCGCGGCGCTGGTCGCGGCGCGGGCGCTGCACCGGGAGGACGCCGAGGCCAGCGCGCGGATGGCCGTGCACGGGCTGGCGCTGCTGGACGAGTTGCTGCCCGGCGGCGGGCACCGGGTGCTCACGCACTGCAACACCGGGTCGCTGGTGTCGGGCGGTGAGGGAACGGCGTTCGCGGTGGCGCTGGCGGCGCACCGCGCGGGGCGGCTGCGCAGGCTCTGGGTGGACGAAACGCGCCCGTTGCTGCAAGGTGCTCGCCTGACGGCGTATGAGGCGGCGCGCAGCGGAATGGCGTACACCTTGCTCACGGACAACGCGGCGGGCTCTCTGTTCGCCGCCGGGGAGGTGGACGCGGTACTGATCGGAGCGGATCGGATCGCGGCCGACGGTTCCGTGGCGAACAAGGTGGGGAGCTACCCGCTCGCTGTGCTGGCCAAGTACCACCACGTGCCGTTCATCGTGGTGGCGCCGGTGACGACGGTGGATCCGGACACCCCCGACGGGGCGTCCATAGAGGTGGAACAGCGTGCCGGACATGAGGTGACGGAGATCGCCGCACCTCAGGTGCCGGTGGCGGGAGCGGAAGCGGGAGGCGGGATTCCGGTGGCACCCTTGGGAACCCAGGCGTACAACCCGGCGTTCGATGTGACGCCTCCCGAGTTGGTGACGGCGATCGTCACCGAAGCGGGTGCTGTTTCGCCCGTGACGGCTGAGGCGCTTGCTGAGCTGTGTGACAGGTCACGCCAGGTAACGATTTAGTTAATGGGATGATGTCGTTTATGAAGGGACGAGTCCTTGTCGTCGATGACGACACAGCACTGGCCGAGATGCTCGGCATTGTGTTGCGTGGTGAAGGTTTTGAGCCGTCTTTCGTAGCCGACGGCGACAAGGCGCTGGCCGCTTTCCGTGAGTCCAAGCCCGATCTGGTGCTCCTGGACCTGATGCTTCCCGGTCGGGACGGTATCGAGGTGTGCCGCCTGATCAGGGCGGAGTCCGGGGTACCGATCGTGATGCTCACGGCCAAGAGCGACACCGTCGATGTCGTCGTGGGCCTGGAGTCGGGTGCCGATGACTACATCGTGAAGCCGTTCAAGCCAAAGGAGCTGGTCGCCCGGATCCGGGCGCGGCTGCGGCGGTCGGAGGAGCCGGCGCCCGAGCAGCTGGCCATAGGTGACCTCGTCATCGATGTCGCCGGTCACTCTGTGAAGCGGGACGGGCAGTCGATCGCGTTGACGCCACTGGAGTTCGACCTGCTGGTCGCGCTCGCGCGCAAGCCTTGGCAGGTGTTCACGCGTGAGGTGCTCCTTGAGCAGGTCTGGGGCTACCGCCACGCGGCGGACACCCGGCTGGTCAACGTGCATGTGCAGCGGCTGCGCTCCAAGGTCGAGAAGGACCCGGAGCGGCCGGAGATCGTGGTGACCGTCCGTGGCGTCGGTTACAAGGCCGGACCGAGCTGACATGTCCGGGGACAGTGCCGCTTCGGCCCCCGGGCGTTCCGGGGGGCGCGCGGAGCGGCCTGTCGGCCGGCAGAAGGCGAGAAAGGCCGGCTCCGGCTGGCGGCAGTTCTTCGAGGGCGGGCTGCTCCAGGGCGGTGTCCAGGGCAGCCCGGTCCTTCGGCTGTTCATGCGCTGGGTGCGCCGACCGCTGCTGCCCGTCATGCGGCTGTGGCGGCGCAACATCCAGCTCAAGGTCGTCGCCACGACGCTGCTGATGTCGCTGGGTGTCGTCCTGCTGCTCGGCTTCGTCGTGATCGGGCAGGTGCGCAACGGTCTCCTTGACGCCAAGGTGAAGGCCTCGCAGAGCCAGGCCGCAGGTGGATTCGCGGTGGCCAAGCAGAAGGCGGACACAGCGGCCAGCGCCAGCGGGGACGACGGTTCCGGCGCGGACGGCCGCCCCGCGCAGAACGTCATCCAGTGGATGAGCGACCTGGTGGAGTCCCTCTCCAGCGGCGGCCAGGGCGCCTTCGACGTCGTGACGCTCCCGGTCGGTCAGGCCGGCGACGACAGCGACGGCGGACGCGGCCCGCGTGCCTCCGGCGGGGTGGACCCGACGGCGAGCGTGCCCGACGCGCTCCGCGACCGGGCCGACAACAACACGCTGATGGCCCAGAGCTACACCCGCATCACCTACACCAACGGCAGTGAGTCGCAGCCCGCGCTGGTCATCGGCAAGCAGGTCGACGACCCGAACGGGGATCCGTACCAGCTGTACTACCTCTTCCCGCTCACGCAGGAAGAGAAGTCGCTGAGCCTGGTCAAGGGGACGCTGGCGACGGCCGGGCTGTTCGTCGTCGTGCTCCTGGGGGCCATCGCCTGGCTCGTGGTGCGGCAGGTCGTGACGCCGGTGCGGATGGCGGCCGGGATCGCTGAGCGGCTGTCCGCCGGGCGGCTGCAGGAGCGGATGAAGGTCACCGGCGAGGACGACATCGCGCGGCTCGGCGAGGCCTTCAACAAGATGGCCCAGAATCTCCAGCTGAAGATCCAGCAGCTGGAGGACCTGTCACGGATGCAGCGGCGGTTCGTGTCCGACGTGTCGCACGAGCTGCGGACGCCGCTGACGACCGTACGGATGGCCGCCGATGTCATCCATGACGCGCGCGTGGACTTCGATCCCATCACCGCGCGGTCGGCCGAACTGCTCGCCGATCAGCTGGACCGGTTCGAGACGCTGCTCGCGGACCTGCTGGAGATCAGCCGGTTCGACGCGGGCGCGGCGGCGCTGGAGGCCGAGCCGATAGACCTCAGGGAGGTCGTCCGGCGGGTGGTGAGCGGTGCCGAGCCGCTGGCCGAGCGCAAGGGGACGACGGTACGGGTCGTCGGCGATCAGCAGCCTGTCGTGGCCGAGGCGGACGCGCGGCGCGTGGAGCGGGTGCTGCGCAATCTCGTCGTCAACGCCGTGGAGCACGGTGAGGGCAACGACGTCATCGTGAAGCTGGCCACCGCGGGCGGTGCGGTCGCGGTGGCCGTGCGCGACTACGGGGTCGGGCTCAAGCCCGGTGAGGCGACCCGGGTCTTCAGCCGCTTCTGGCGGGCCGACCCGGCACGCGCGCGTACCACCGGCGGGACGGGCCTCGGCCTGTCCATCGCGCTGGAGGACGCGCGGCTGCACGGCGGCTGGCTGCAGGCGTGGGGCGAGCCGGGCGGTGGTTCGCAGTTCCGGCTGACGCTGCCGCGGACCGCCGACGAGCCCCTGCGGGGCTCACCGATACCGCTGGAGCCCAAGGACTCACGGCGCCACCGGGGACTGGGCGAGGCGGGTCTGCCGCACGCCGGCGGCGACAAGCTCGCCACGGTGCCGGTGCAGACGGCGGCCGCCGAGCAGCGGCCGATAGCGCCGCGGCTCGCCGCCATGGCCCCGACCGCCGACCCCACGGCGCTGCCCGGCAACGGCGCACGTGTGGTGCCGCGCCCGGCCGGCGGCGCGCGGCGGGACGGTACTTCCGGTACGGAGCCCGGATCGGAGTCGCCGTCCTCGGACACGGTGTCCTCGGATGCCGGGTCAGAGCGTGTGGACGAGCAAGGGGAGGCATTTCGTGGGCCCTGACCGCGAGCGGGACGGTCGGCGGCGGGGAACGGCTCGCGCGGTGGTGTACGCCGCCTGTGGCGCCGTACTGCTGGCCGGATGCGCCTCGATGCCCGACAGCGGGGATCTGCGCGGGGTCGAGTCCACGCCCCGGCAGGACGCCCAGGTGCGGGTCTTCGCCCTGCCGCCCCACGAGAACGCCCAGCCGGTGGAGATCGTCCAGGGCTTCCTCGAGGCGCTGACCAGCGACGATCCGCACTATGAGACGGCACGCAAGTACCTGACGCCGAGCGCGGCCAAGGACTGGCGGCCCGACCTGTCCACCACGGTGCTCGGCGGCGGGCCCAGCACGGGCCAGGTCCCCGTGGGCAGCCGGGAGGACGGGATCGACGCCTACGCGTTCACGCTGACCGGCGGCAGGTTCGCCACGCTGGACTCCCGGCAGTCGTACGAACCCGCCGACGGGCAGTACCGGGAGACTCTGCACCTCACGCGCGAGAAGAAGAGCGGGCAGTGGCGCATCGACGAGCTGCCGCAGGGCATCGTGATGGGCAAGTCGGACTTCCTGCGCAACTACACCTCCGTCAATAAGTACTACTTCGCGTCGAACACGCCGTCGGAGCCGGCCGGACAGCCCGTGTCCGTCGCCGATCCGGTCTACGTCCGCAAGAAGGTCGACCCGATGACGCAGACGGTGAGTTCGCTGCTCGAAGGGCCCTCACGCTGGCTGGGGCCGGTCGTCCGGTCGAGTTTCCCGACGGGTACGGCGCTCAAGAAGGGCGTCACCGCGCTGACGCCCGACGACCAGAACCGGCTGACGGTGCCGCTCAACGACAAGGCGAGCCGGGTCGGGTCCGCCAAGTGCACCGAGATGGCGGCCCAGCTCCTTTACACGCTCCAGGACCTCACCCCCACCGGTGTCGAGGAGGTCGCGCTGCAGCGCTCCAACGGCACCCAGCTGTGCTTCCTCGACAAGGAGCGGGCCGAGATCGTCGCCGCGCGCGTCGCGGTGCAGAGTCCCGACTACCAGTACTTCATCGACGGCAAGCACCGCCTCGTACGCGTGGCCGGTGACAACCCCGACCCCGACGACAAGGTCTCCCCGGTGCCGGGCGCGCTCGGCGAGGGCGAGAAGCAGCTGCGGTCCGCGGCGGTCTCGCGCGACGAGGACAGCGCGGCCGGGGTCTCGCTGGACGGGACCTCGCTGTACGTGGGGTCGCTGGTGTCCGGCGGATCGCTCGGCGAGCCGGTGCTGACCAGCCAGGGCGCCACCAAGGAAGACCGGCTGACCACACCCAGCTGGGACGGCGACGGCGACCTCTGGGTGGCCGACCGCAACCCCGCGAAGCCCCGGCTGCTGCTCCTGAAGAAGGGCGCGGGTGAGCCGCTGGAGGTGAGGACCCCGGGCCTCGACGGGCGTATCGAGGCGGTACGGGTGGCCGCCGACGGGGTGCGGATCGCGCTCATCGTGGAGAAGGACGGCCTGCGGTCGCTGTACATCGGGCGGATCGAGCGGGACGAGCGGTCGGCGGAGACGTCGGACGGGTCGGCCCAGTCGGACGAGGCGGCGAAGCCGGGGCAGGCGGCGGGACAGAAGGCCGGGGAGCAGTCGGTCGTGTCGGTCCTCGAACTGCACTCCGTGACACCGCAGTTGGAGGAGGTCACCGCCATGTCGTGGGCCGGGGACAGCCGGCTCGTGGTGGTGGGGCGTGAGCAGCGAGGCGTCCAGCAGATGGCATACGTGCAGGTCGACGGCTCGACGCCGGTGGGGTCGGCGCCGACCGCGCTGACCGGTGTGAAGGCCGTCGCCGCGGCCGAGGACGAGAGGCTGCCGCTGGTGGCGTACTCGGAGGAGGACGGGATCGTGCGGCTGATGTCGGGGTCCAAGTGGCAGAAGCTGGTCAAGGAGGGGTCGGCTCCGGTGTATCCGGGGTGAGGTCTCCCGCTGTCCTTGGGGCCGCGGTGGTCTTGTGTTCTGCGGGGCCGCGGGTCCTGCGGTGGTTCTCAGGTGGTTCTGTTTGACGGCTCGTCGGATGTCCGGCGGGCCGTCGGCGTTTCCGGGCGCTGTTTTCGGGGCGCGGGGAGTTATCCACAGGGCGTTGTCCACAGGGGTGGCCGGGTGGCGCCGGTGTTGGCACAGTGGTGGGCATGCGGGGGTGGTGGCAGGACCTCAGTGACCTGGTGCTGCCGGCCGAGTGCGGAGGCTGTGGGAGGCCTCGCACGGTGCTCTGCCCGGAGTGCCGTGCCGCCCTGGACGGGGCCGCACCGAGCCGGGTGCGACCTGTGCCGGAGCCGCCCGGGCTGCCGGTGGTGCATGCGGCGGCCCGGTACGAGGACGAGGTGCGTGCGGTACTCCTCGCGCACAAGGAAAGGGGTTCGTTGGCGCTCGCGGGTCCGCTTGGGACGGCTCTGGCGGGTGCTGTACGGGCAGGGCTGCCGACCGGGGCCCTGCGCGGTGGTACGGGTGTGCTGCTCGTGCCTGTGCCGTCCGCGCGTCGGGCCGTGCGGGCCCGGGGGCACGATCCGGCTCGGCGGATCGCGCTCGCGGCGGCGGGGGTGCTGCGTGGGTCCGGTACGCCGGCCCGGGTACTGGCGGTGCTGCGGCAGCGGCGTGCCGTGGCCGACCAGGCGGGCCTCAACTCCCGGCAGCGGCTGGACAATCTTGCGGGTGCGCTGGGTGTGGTCGCGGGGGGTGGGCGGTTGCTGGTGGGTGGGAGTGGCGGTGGGGGAGGCGGGGGTGGGGAGGGGGGAGGGGGCCCCGGTTCGGGCTCTGGTGGGGGTGCGGTTGTTCTGGTCGACGATCTGATGACGACCGGGGCCTCGCTGGCCGAGGCCGCGCGTGCGGTGCGGGAAGCGGTTGCGGACGTGAGAGGCGTGAGGAACGCCGTGTATTCGGGAGCGGGGTGGGAAGGCAGAGGGGAACGGTGGCCGGGAGCCGCGGGCACGGGTGTGGAGCGGAGGCCAGGAGTGTCGGGAATGGTGGCGCCGGCCGCCTTCGAAGTCATGATCTGCGCGGCTGTGGTCGCCGCGACGCCTGATTCTTTCGAAATAAACCGGAACTGACCGCGAACTTGCATCGTTGCAGGTAGTGAGAGGGTCAATTCACTTGAACGGAGGTACGCGCCGGTAGAGGGTGACGACATCCGTCCGGGCGAGATATGTTCGGTTGTGAGGGAAAGCCGCAGGCCACACCTCGCAAATCCGAATGCCGTGCTGCGGGTTTTGCTTAATCACCCCAGCCGGCCGAGTGGGGATCTTGCCCATGGGGGAGGAGGAGGTGGAAGTCGCCGAGTCCGAGGTTCCGGGGCACACCGGAGCCTGGTGCAAAAGGGAGACGCTCCGCCACTGAAGCGGGGCGATCCGGGAACGGAGTTCTGCGTGGACATCGTCGTCAAGGGACGCAAGACCGAGGTGCCCGAGCGGTTCCGGAAGCACGTGGCCGAGAAGCTGAAGCTGGAGAGGATCCAGAAGCTCGACGGCAAGGTGATCAGCCTCGACGTCGAGGTGTCCAAGGAGCCCAACCCCCGGCAGGCCGACCGCTCCGACCGAGTGGAGATCACGCTCCACTCCCGCGGTCCGGTGATCCGGGCGGAAGCAGCGGCAAGCGACCCGTACGCGGCACTCGACCTCGCGGCTGACAAGCTCGAGGCCCGGCTGCGCAAGCAGCACGACAAGCGTTACACCCGACGGGGCGCCGGCCGGCTCACGGCCGCCGAGGTCGCCGACCACGTCCCGGACGCGGCAACGCTGAACGGCAACGGTCACCCCGTCCAGGAGGAAGCCGCGGACGGCGTGCCCGTCAAGAGGATCGGCTCGCTGGAAGTGAAGGGCGAAGGCCCCCTCGTCGTCCGCGAGAAGACCCACGTCGCCTCCCCGATGACGCTCGACCAGGCTCTCTACGAGATGGAACTGGTCGGGCACGACTTCTACCTGTTCGTCGACTCCGAGACCAAGGAACCGAGTGTCGTCTACCGGCGGCACGCCTACGACTACGGCGTGATCCACCTCAACACGGACCCGATGGTCGCCCATCAGGCGCATTCCCCCGCGGCGGGTGGCACGCTGGGCGGCTGACCGCCCCCGGAGAGAGCCGAGCGGGTGCCCCTGGAGCGCGTGTGCGCCCCCAGGGGCACCCGTGTGCGACCCCTCCGGAACCCGCTCTGTCACCGCACTGTCGCCCGGGCATGGAATCATGGCCGCAACGGCCCAACCGGTGGGCCGTTGCCTTGGGTTGGCGATGGCACAGAACCACAGGCCACAGCCTTCAGGGGGAGGAACGATGGCGGACAGCTTCGGACCGATGCAGGTCGAGCATGCCGACGACAGCGTCACCGGCATGGGCCCGGACACGGGTACCTCGCGCAAGGAGCCGATCAGAGTCCTTGTCGTGGACGACCACGCCCTCTTCCGCCGTGGACTGGAGATCGTGCTCGCGGCCGAGGAGGACATTCAGGTCGTCGGCGAGGCGGGGGACGGGGCGGAGGCGGTCGACAAGGCCGCCGATCTGCTGCCCGACATCGTGCTGATGGACGTACGGATGCCGAAGCGCGGTGGGATCGAGGCGTGCACCTCCATCAAGGAGGTCGCGCCCAGCGCCAAGATCATCATGCTGACGATCAGCGACGAGGAAGCCGATCTGTACGAGGCGATCAAGGCGGGGGCGACCGGTTATCTCCTGAAGGAGATCTCCACGGACGAGGTGGCCACGGCCATTCGCGCGGTCGCCGACGGACAGTCGCAGATCAGCCCTTCGATGGCGTCGAAGCTGCTCACCGAATTCAAGTCGATGATCCAGCGGACGGACGAGCGGCGGCTGGTGCCCGCGCCGCGGCTCACGGAACGCGAGCTGGAAGTGCTGAAGCTCGTCGCCACCGGGATGAACAACCGGGATATCGCCAAGGAGTTGTTCATCTCCGAGAACACCGTGAAGAACCATGTGCGCAACATCCTGGAGAAGCTGCAGCTGCACTCCAGGATGGAGGCCGTGGTTTACGCGATGCGGGAGAAGATCCTCGAGATTCGGTAGAGCGGTAGAACAGTAGAGCGGTCGAGTGGTCGGGGGTTATCCGAGGGCCTGGGTCAGTTCCCTTGTCAGGGGGGTGCGCAGGTCAGGGGTGTCCACCCGTTCCACTCGTACGTTTGTGCAGTTCACCCAGGTTGCCGCCTCCAGGAGGGCTTGGGCCACCGCCGGGACCGCCTTCGGGCCGTGCAGGCTGACCTGTCTGGCCACCAGGGTGTTGCCCTCTCGGGCGGGGTCGACCCTTCCGACGAGGTGGCCGCCTGCCAGGACCGGCATCGCGAAGTAGCCGTACACGCGCTTCGGCTTCGGGACGTAGGCCTCCAGGCGGTGTGTGAAACCGAAGATCCGTTCCGTGCGGGCCCGTTCCCAGATCAGGGAGTCGAACGGGGAGAGCAGGGTCGTGCGGTGGCGGCCTCGTGGGGGTGTCTCAAGGGCTGCCGGGTCGGCCCAGGCCGGTTTGCCCCAGCCCTCGACCGTGACGGGGACCAGGCCCGAGTCCGCGATCACCGCGTCGACCTGTTCCGCCTTGAGGCGGTGGTAGTCGGCGATGTCGGAGCGGGTGCCGACGCCCAGGGACCGGCCCGCGAGGCGGACCAGACGGCGCAGGCACTCGGTGTCGTCCAGTTCGTCGTGCAGCAGCGTGGGCGGGATGGCTCGCTCGGCCAGGTCGTACACCCGCTTCCAGCCTCGGCGTTCCACGCAGACCACCTCGCCGTACATCAGGGCGCGTTCGACGGCGACCTTGGTGCCGGACCAGTCCCACCATTCGCTGGTGCGTTTCGCGCCGCCCAACTCCGTTGCGGTGAGGGGGCCTTCGGTGCGGAGTTGCTTGATGACCTGGTCGTAGGTGCCGGGTGGGAGGTCGTGGTTCCAGTGGGGGCGGGAGCGGTAGGTGCGGCGGCGGAAGGCGAAGTGGGGCCATTCCTCTACGGGGAGGATGCAGGCGGCGTGCGACCAGTATTCGAAGGCGTGCGGGTGGGGGTGGGGGGCGTGTGGGGAGTGGGGTGTGGCTTCGGTTGTGGGGGTGGGGTTCCAGTAGGCGGCTTCGACGTTCTTGCGCGGTATGGCGCCGAGGCGGGCGTACGGGATGAGTTCGTGGGAGCGGGCCAGTACGGAGATCGTGTCGAGCTGGACCGCGCCGAGGTGGCGGAGGATTCCGCGGACGCCTGCCTTGCGGTTGGGGGTGCCCAGGAAGCCTTGGGCGCGTAGGGCGATGCGGCGGGCTTCGTCGGCGGAGAGTTGGGTGTGGGGCGTGGGTGCGGGTGCGGATGTTGGGTGCGGCGGGCTGCTCGTCATGCTTCCGCACGATAGGGGGTGGGACTGACAGTGGGGGGTGAGCTGGGGGTTTGGGTGCGGGCGGTGGTTTTTCGCCCCCGCCGCCCTTACCTGTTCCCATCCCCTGGGGGCTGCGCCCCCAGACCCCCGCTGTCGGCCTGGACAGCCTCGTCCTCAAGCGCCGG
>NZ_JBSFDA010000212.1:0-16008 GCF_053593675.1 Streptomyces sp. NPDC002156
ACTGCACTGCACCCTGTGAGGGCCCCACCGGGGTGTGCCGGTCGGGCCCTCACTGCTGTTCGGATGCTGTTCGGCTCGCGCCGATCCGGTCGGTCAGACGGACACGGGGGTGCCGAGCAGCGCGGAAGCCCGCTCGAACGGGCTGTCGTCACGCACGGGGGCGGCCTCGGGCGCAGTGCCGCAGGTGAAGCCGAGCCTGGCCATGGCCCGCACGACTTCGCCGGCGCTGAAATCGCGGGGGTCCTGGCGGGTGACGACCTGGCCGACCTGCTTGACGGGGTAGTGGCGTCGTCCGATGATCACGGACTCGCCGGTGATCGGCTCGGGTTTGACACCCTTCATCGACTCCAGCACGCCGCTCTTGGTCAGGTCGAACGGGAAGCGTGCGATGACACAGCGCATGATGCCTCACAGAGAGAAGGGGACAAAGGGAGACGGGGGAGAGGGCGAGGACGCCCGGGGCGCTGCCGTGCTCACCGACCACGGGCAGGCGCCCGAGCCGCCCGTGGGGCAGCGCGTCCTCGGCTGCGGCCCCCGCGGTCCGCGGTGAGGCGAAGAGCCCGCCGCCGTCGGTGATGTCACTCGGACGGATCCGGTCCGTGCGGCTGCGGCTGTCCCGGACGGCGGCAAGCCGGGCCCGGGTGACCGGGCCGACTGATCACGAGGGTTCCGCAGCGTTGTGCTGTGCCTCGGTGCTACGCCGCCGCGCCGACGGTGGACTGCCGTGCGGACGCGCGGCGGGCCGCCGAGGCGGAGCTGCGTCGACCGCGTGAGGCGGCGTTGCGCTTCGAGGCGTCGCCGCGCCTCTTGGGGCGTTCGGCCACCGGCGTGGTGATGACGACCGGGATGCCCGAGGGGGCCTGGGCGCCGGTGATGCGGTGCAGTGCCTCGTCGCCGACACGGATCTGGGCGGTCTGCGGGACGATGCCGGCCGCTGCCATGAGGCGAGTCATGTCGCGGCGCTGGTTCGGGGTGACCAGGGTGACGACGCTGCCGGACTCACCGGCACGGGCGGTCCTGCCGCCGCGGTGGAGGTAGTCCTTGTGGTCGGTCGGCGGGTCGACGTTGACGACGAGGTCGAGGTTGTCGACGTGGATGCCGCGCGCCGCGACGTTGGTCGCCACCAGCACGTTGACGTGCCCGGTCTTGAACTGCGCCAGCGTGCGGGTGCGCTGCGGCTGCGACTTCCCGCCGTGCAGCGCGGCAGCCCGTACCCCGCTGTGCAGGAGCTGCTCGGTGAGGCGGTCGACGGCGTGCTTGGTGTCGAGGAACATGATCACGCGGCCGTCACGGGCGGCGATCTCGACGGTGGCCTTGTGCTTGTCGGCGCCGTGGACGTGCAGCACGTGGTGCTCCATCGTCGTGACCGCGCCGGCCGAGGGGTCGACGGAGTGCACGACGGGGTCCGTGAGGTAGCGGCGCACGAGCAGGTCGACGTTCCGGTCGAGGGTGGCGGAGAACAGCATGCGCTGGCCCTCGGGGCGGACCTGGTCGAGCAGGGCGGTGACCTGCGGCATGAAACCCATGTCGGCCATCTGGTCGGCCTCGTCGAGGACGGTGATGGAGACCTGGTCCAGTCGGCAGTCGCCGCGGTCGATGAGGTCCTTGAGGCGTCCGGGGGTGGCGACGACGATCTCGGCACCGCCGCGCAGCGCGCTGGCCTGCCTGCCGATCGGCATCCCGCCCACCACCGTGGCCAGCCGCAGCCGCACGGCACGGGCGTACGGGGTGAGCGCGTCGGTGACCTGCTGCGCCAGCTCACGCGTCGGTACGAGGACCAGCCCCAGCGGCTGCCTGGCGTCGGCGCGCCGCCCGACCGTACGGGCCAGCAGCGCCAGCCCGAAAGCGAGGGTCTTGCCGGAGCCGGTGCGCCCGCGGCCCAGTACGTCCCGGCCGGCCAGGGAGTTCGGCAGGGTCGCGGCCTGGATCGGGAAGGGGACGGTCACGCCCTGCGAGCCGAGTGCGGCCAGCAGTGCCTTGGGCATGTCGAGATCGGCGAAGCCCTCCACGGCGGGAAGAGCCGGGGTGATCGTTTCGGGGAGGGCGAACTCCCCCTGGACCGCGGCGGATCGGCGGCCGGAACCGCCGTGACCGCCGGACCGGCTCGGCCTCCCGGACCGGCTCGCGGCCGACGAGCCGACTCGGCCGCCGCTCCTTCGTCCGGAAGCGGCACTGCCGTTGCGGGTGCGGGCGGAGCGGTCGTTCGTACGTGTGCGGTTCATGCGGAACCTTCCTCGATGCGGCTCACATCTAGGAATTTCCGCAGCAACGAGCGGCGCGGACAATTGCAAGAATGGGCCGATGGAATGCGAAAGTAAATCTGGCCGGCAGTCAATCAGCGCGACGCAGCCGGTAAAACAGACACCAGAGGCGGATACGATATCCAGGGCATATTCTCCGCCCACGGACTCCTCGAAGCCGCCTTCTCGCAGGTGAACCCACTGCGAGAAATGCATGCAGCTGGGGCCCGCACCCCGAGGGATGCGGGCCCCAGCTGCACAGTACGCGTCAGCGTCAGGCGAGAACGATGTTCTCAGCCGTCGGGCCCTTCTGGCCCTGCGCGATGTCGAAGGTCACCTTCTGGCCTTCGAGCAGCTCACGGAAGCCCTGGGCGGCGATGTTCGAGTAGTGGGCGAACACGTCCGGGCCGCCACCGTCCTGCTCGATGAAGCCGAAACCCTTTTCCGCGTTGAACCACTTCACGGTGCCTGCAGGCATGTCATATCTCCTTCGGGGGGCAGTGCATAACGGGATCCGCACCGTGCGGACTCCGTGTCGCCGCGATGATTGCCCCGCCCGGAAAGAAACCGGAAGTCTAAATTTCGGGAACCACAACTGCAACTGCAACTTTTATCGACAGTAGCACACCGCAACGACCCGGATCCGCCAAGAAATTTCCCACTGTTTATTGCGGCAAATAACCTGCCCGCGCGCTCCACCAACATCTCAGCTCGCGACCACAGATATGGGGGTGCGCCCGACGGAGGGAGTCACCTGGGCGCTCCTGGACCACTGCACGACATGCGTGCTGCGCCGTGCCCCCGTGAACACCCGGAGGGCCGGCCATCCGAACACACGTAGACCCCAGGCCGGTTACCTCCCGGCCTGGGGTCGAACGGTAGACCCTGTGGGACTCGAACCCACAACCAATGGATTAAAAGTCCACTGCTCTGCCAATTGAGCTAAGGGTCCCAGCGATGTTGCACCCCCGAGCATAGCCGGACCCGGCCGTGTCTCCGATCGGGTATCCGAGACACGGCCGGGTCGCTCCACCACAGGGTGGCGGCCCATGCGGAGAAATGGGTGCCCTCGCTACAGATCGACCGGTTCGACCGCCCCCTTGCGAGCCGCCTCCCGCGCCCTGGTCCGCTCATGTTCCGGATTCAGGAACCAGTACCGCGCCGAGGCCACCCACCACGCCGCCGCGAAGCCCAGTACCACCAGGACGGCGATCGGGGCGTAGTTGAAGGTCTCCCAGGTCACCGGTGCGACCTGGGGCAGCATGAACAGCACCGTGATCACGGCCACCCACGCCACCGACACCACGCCGATCACGCGCGACCAACGGCCCAGATGCCACGGCCCCCGCTCGAACGCCTCGCCCTTGCGCAGCCGCAGGAGCGTCGGGATGACGTAGGCGATGTAGAGACCGATCACGGCGATCGACGTCACGGCCGCATACGCCGTCACGTTGATCAGGTAGGGGAGTCCGAGGACCAGTGCGCCGAACGCCGCCAGCCAGACCGCCGCGACGGGGGTACGGGTGCGGGGGCTGACCGTGTGCCATATGTGGGAGAAGGGAAGGGCGCCGTCGCGGGAGAAGGCGTAGATCATGCGGGAGTTCGCCGTGACCGACGCCATGCCGCAGAACAGCTGAGCCCCGATCACCACCAGCAGGAACAGCTTGCCCGCGGTCGCGCCGAGCGCGTCGAGGAGGATCTGGGCGGGCGGCACGCCGGTCGGGGAGGCGAGCGTGTCGTCGTACGACTGGATGGCGAAGGTGAAGCCCAACAGCAGCACGAAACCCGCTATCCACGACGTCCAGATGGAGCGGACGATGCCCTTGGGGCCCGCCGTGGAGGCGTCGTGGGTCTCCTCGGTCATGTGTGCGGAGGCGTCGTAGCCGGTGAAGGTGTACTGGGCCATCAGGAGGCCCAGGGCGACCACGTACACACCGCTCCCCCAGCCCGTGTTGTTCACGAACTCGGTGAAGACGAAGGATGCGGACTGGTGTTCGTCCGGTACGAAGGTCAGCGCGCCGACGATGACGATCACACCCACCACGTGCCACCACACGCTGACGCTGTTCAGCAGACCCACGATGCGGACGCCGAAGGTGTTGAGGAGGCCGTGCAGGACGAGGATGCCGGCGAAGAGCAGGATCGTGCTGCCCGGTGTGACCTCGAAGTCGAACTGCAGGTTCAGGTAGGCGCCCAGGAAGGACGCCGCCCCGAAGTCGATCCCGGCGGTCACGGCGACCTGCCCGAGCACGTTGAACCACCCCGTGAACCAGGCCCAGGCGGCAGCCGTGCGGGGCGGGGCGAGCCGGTGGGCCCAGAAGTAGAGGCCCGCGGAGGTCGGGTAGGCCGAACAGATCTCGGCCATCGCCAGACCCACGAAGAGGGTCATGAGGCCTACGGCGACCCAGCCCCACGTGATCACGGCCGGGCCGCCCGTGTTCATGCCGAAGAGGTAGAGGGTCAGGCAGCCCGACAGGACCGAGATGATCGTGAAGGAGACCGCGTAGTTGGAGAACGCCGACATACGGCGGGCGAGGACCTGGGTGTAACCGAGCTGGGCAAGCCGTTCCTCGTCCGACAGCCCAGTCGTTGTGGCGTCATCTGTCATGCCCCCAGCAATTCCCTTGCCGGGGGTATGACATGCGCCACATCAGGATTCAGTTGGCCGGAAACACTTCTCCGTCTCCGCCCAGCTGTCAGACGTCCGTCGCGCCGGCCGCCAAGTGAGCCACCTGGGTTGCGGTGAGTGCGCCCGCGTAGGCATGCACCTCGTCGACCGCTCCCTGCAGGTAGCCGCCCCAGCCCTCCGCGCCCTGCGACCGGCCGATCTGCAGGTCACCCGACGCCGTCCAGCCGGGCCGGTACGACGTCCTCGCCGACAGCTGCCCGTCGGCGTAGAGCAGGATCTCGTCGGCCTCGTCGTCGTACACGAGCGCGAGGTGGTGGACGTCGTCCGGGGATGCCCACGCACCCTGCGCGGTGAGCGTGAGCGGCTCGCCGTTCGTGTCAGTCAGAGCCACCTCCCACTGCTGCGAGGCCCCCGAATAGCGCACCTCGGCAAGGGAGTTGTCCGCGCCCCGCACCGACAGCACCGTCATCGGCCGGTCCTGGGCCGCCGCGTCGATCCGTACGTGCGCGGCGACCGAGAAGCTGTCCCCGGCGGCGATGCCCTGGCCGTCGGTCGCGGCGAAGTCCCCGTCGCCGTCCAGCAGGAGGTGTCCGGCGCCGAAGATCGGGGACTGGCTCGGCAGGCAGTCCGGGTCGAGCCAGTCGCAGGGCTCGTCGTCGCGGTAGATCGACGCGTCCCCGCCGAGCGTCAGTGGCTGCCCGCCGTCCCGCTCCGGGCTGCTGCCACCGACCGCCTCGTCGAGGGCCCAGTACCCCTCGCTCACAGTGGCCCGCTTCGCCGCCCCGGCGGCCTCGGCGCCGACGACGATGCGGTCCCACACCCGGACGCCGGCCAGCGCACCGCGCCAGTTCCCCGCCTCGCCGGTCGGCGTGCGGCCGATCTGGAGGTTTCCGGGTGCCGAGGAGGCGGTGACGTTCTCGGCCGTGCCTGCCTCCCGCCCGTTCACATACAGCCGGGCCGTGCCGGCGACCGGGTCGTACACCCCGGTGAGATGCGCCCAGTCACCCGCCTCCGGCAGACCGCCTCGTACGACCGAGCCGCCGACCCTGAACGACCAGGCGCCGTCCTCGGTCCCGAGCCCGAACCCGTCCGTCCCGCCGCTGCCTTGGCTTACGGCCGTCATGTCCGCGTCGACGGAGTCCGGCCGCACCCAGGCGCTCACGGAGAAGGCCTCGCCGGTGTCGACGGCGGGTGCGCCGCTCGTCAGATACGCGGAGTCCGACCCGTCGAGGCCGACGGCCCCCATCACCGAGGTCCGCGCGGGACCCGCCGCGCCGAACACGACCCCGCCGCCCGACACGGCAGCCAGGCCGCCCGCTTCCGCCGAGGCCTCGCTCGACCCGGCCGCGTCGGCGAGCGTCCAGGCGGCGACGGGCGTACGGCCCTCACCCACCCGGAACGAGTAGGTGGCGGTCGCGCTCACGTTGCCCGCCCGGTCGACGGCCTGGACGGACAGCACGTGGCGGCCCGACGACTGCGGCAGCCGGCGCAGCTCCACGGGCCCGCCGGGCTCGTCCGGTACGGCTCTCTGCTGCGGCCCGCCGAGGAAGTCGTAGACGTACGACACCGTGTCGTCCGACGTGGAGTCGACGGTGAACGTGCCGTACACGCCCACCCCGTCGTGCCAGCCCTCGTTGTCGTCCGGGTACTCGGGCGACGAGACCGAGGGCTTCGCGGGCGCCTCGGTGTCGTACACGAACTCGCAGGCCCCACTGCCGCCGTCGGAACTCCACGGCCCCCACAGCGTGCCGTCACTCGCCCGCACCCGCCAACTCACGTCGGTGAACGCGGGCACGTCGGTCGGCACGGTCCAACTGAACGTGGAACCACTGGACTTGGCGGTCGTCTGGACCGTACCGCGCACCTGCCCCGCACCCGAGGCGTCCGTCCAGGACACCTCGAACTCGGCGCTCACGCGACCCCCGTCCGGGTCGCGGAGAACCGCCTCTAGCGTCGGCCGCGTACCGACGTACGGCCGGTCCGCACCGCCGACGCACGCCTTGCCCCCGGTGGTCAGTTCGGACAGCGCGGGCTGGGACGGCGGTCTGTTCTCGGCGGCGGAAGCCGCCCATGGCGCTGCGACGACGGCCGACGACGCGAGCGCCACGGCGATGCCGCAGCGAGCGAAGGCATGACGAGATAACGGATTCAACGGACTCAACGGATTCCCTCCCCCAGATCCGGCTCCCCGCCGGATCATCCGATTCGCGCCGGATCGTAACAGCCGCCGCTGACAAGCGAGTTGGGATTTTCGCCTGCCGGGAGGGCGCGGCGGCGGCACGCCGAAGGGCCCGTACGACCGAAGTCGTACGGGCCCTTCAACAGTCAGTCGGCGATCAGTCAGCGATCACCCGGTGATGATCAGCCGTTGCGCTTCCAGCGCGGCTTCTCGTCGCGGCGGCCGAAGGAGGAACCGGTACCCGAGCCGGAGCCCGAACCCGTGCCACGGTGGTCGTCGCGGCGGCCGTACGGGCGGTCGTGGCCGCCGGAGCGGAAGCCGCCGCCGGTGGGACGGTCGCCCTGACGGTCGCGGTTGAAGGGGCGGTCGCTGCCACGGTGACCGGTGGCCGGGCGGTCGTCGCGGCGGAAGCCACCACGGTCACCGCCGGTGGGACGGTCGTTGTCGCGGCGGAAGCCGCCACCCGCGGGACGCTCGTCGCGACGCTCGAAGGAGCGGCCGCCACGGTCGTTGTCACGGTTGAAGCCACCAGACGGGCGGTCGTCGCGGCGGAAGCCACCACGGTCGCCACTGGCGGGACGGTCGTCGCGACGGAAGCCGCCACCCGCGGGACGCTCGTCACGGCGGTCGAAGGAACGGCCACCACGGTCGTTGTCACGGCGGTCGTCCCGGCGGAAGCCACCCGACGGGCGGTCGTCGCGGCGGAAGCCACCACGGTCGCCGCCACCGTCACGACGGTCATCGCGACGGAAGCCGCCCGAGGGACGCTCGTCACGACGCTCGAAGGAACGGCCACCACGGTCACCGTCACGGTTGAAGCCACCCGAACCCGACGACCGGTCGCGGCGCTCGTAGTTGCCCCGCTCGTCACGCTGCTGACGCGGCTCCTCGCGCACCGGAGCCTCCGCAGCGGCGGCGGCCTCGACAGCGGCGGCCTCGGCCACAGCCGCGACCGCGGCAACGGCCGCCTCCGGGTCCTCGCCCCGCTCGCGAGCCGCACGCGCCGTCAGGCGGTCGGCCTCCTCGCGGAGTTCGGAGGCGCGCCGCGTGGCACGCTCCAGCTCCTTGGTGAGCTGCGAGACCTCACGCTCGGCCTGCTGGGCGGCGTTGCCCGCGGACTCGGCCTGGACCTCGGTCATCGAACGGGCGCCGGTGATCTCGGCCACGTCCGGCTCGAAGGCCGCGCCGCCCTGGATGATGTGACGCCCGGCGTCGACGCCCGCGTCCTCCATCAGCCGGAAGATCTGGCGCCGCTGGTGCGGCAGGGACAGGGAGACGACCGTGCCCGTGCGGCCGGCTCGCGCCGTGCGGCCCGCGCGGTGCAGGTAGTCCTTGTGGTCGCCGGCCGGGTCCACGTTCAGGACCAGGTCGATGCCGTCGACGTGGATACCGCGGGCGGCGACGTCGGTGGCGACGAGGACGTTGACGTAACCGTCCTTGAAGTCGGCCAGGGTCCGGGTGCGGGCGCCCTGGGTCATACCGCCGTGCAGGGCGTCGGCCTTGACGCCCGACTCGATGAGCTGTTCGGCGACACGGTCGGCGCCGAGCTGCGTACGGACGAAGATGATCGTGCGGCCCTTGCGGGAGGCGATCGCGGCCGTGACCGGCGCCTTGTCCTTGGGCTTCACGATGAGGATGTGGTGGGACATCGTCGTGACGTTGCCCTGGGCGCTGTCGACCTCGTGCGTGACCGGGTTGGTCAGGTAGCGCTTGACCAGCGTGGAGATCTCGTTCTCCATCGTGGCCGAGAACAGCATGCGCTGGCCGCCGCCGGGGATCTGGTCGAGCAGCTCGGTGACCTCGGGCAGGAAGCCCAGGTCGGACATCTGGTCGGCCTCGTCGAGGACGGCGACCTCGACGTTCTGCAGGGAGCAGGCGCCGCGGTTGATGATGTCGCGGAGACGGCCCGGCGTGGCGACGAGGATGTCGACGCCGCGCTCCAGGGCGTAGATCTGGTTGCCCATCGACGTACCGCCGCAGACGACCTTCATCTTCAGGCCGACGACGTCGCCGTAGGGCTGGAGCGCGTCCGCGACCTGCATCGCGAGTTCACGCGTCGGCGTGAGGATGATCGCGCGGGGCTTCTTCTTCTCGGTCTGGCCGCCGGTGAGACGCGCCAGCACGGGCAGACCGAAGGAGAGGGTCTTGCCGGAGCCGGTGCGGCCCCGACCGAGGATGTCCTTGCCGGCCAGGGCGTCCGGGATGGTCGCCGCCTGGATCGGGAAGGGGCTGGTCACACCGTTCTGCGCGAGCTTGCGCACGACGTTCTCGGGGAGACCGAGGTCGCTGAAGGTGACCTGCGGCTCGCCGGCCTCGACGTCGGTGACGTCGGCGGCGGAGTCGGTCGTCTCGACGGCGTCGAGGTCGATGACCTCGTCGTTCTCGGGCACGACGATGTGATCAGTACTGGAAATGGACATGCGAATGCGAAACCTTCCGGAGTCTCGTCGGCACGCGCCCGTCAACTCCGTGTTTTCGCAATTCGACCGCCTCAATGCGGTCAGCCACGGCAAGGGAGAGTACGCGCCACACGCGGCGCGTCTATTCAAGGCGCCAGGCAATGGGATCAAACGATCTACCACCATACGCACCCACCACCCCCTTAGGCAAACTGGGTACCGTCCTCGCAGGTCAGCACCCTCCCGGACCCTCCTGACTAGACAGGTGACCCGACCTCCGGCGCGGGCTCCCGGGTCAGCAGTTGCGGCTGGGCCTGTTGTGGTGGTTCGTGCGCCGAGGAGGACGGTTCCGCGACCGGGGAGGACGGCGGGGGCGGCGGCGGTGTGGGCGATTCCACAGGCGGCTCCGGTTCCGGCTCGGCGGTCTTCGTCGGCGTCGGCTGCGCCTTCGTCGGCGTGGGCTCCCCGGGGACGACGGGCCCGGCGCTGCCACCGCCCGGCTTGGCGGGCGCCGACGCCGGCACGCTGTGCCCGGCGGACGGCGAGGCACCGGGAGAAGCAGGCGCCCCACTGGCCCCCTTCGAGTCCCCCTTGCCCTTCCCGTGCCCGTGCTTGCCGCCGCCGTCGGACCCACCGGCCCACCCGGAACCACCACCACCGGTCACCGCCGCGCCCCCGTCGGGCGCCTCGCCGCCCTTCTGCCCCGCGGAGTGGGAGGGCTTGACCCGGCCGCCGTCGTCGTCACCCACGCTCATACAGCCTGCGGCGGCTGCGACGGCCACGACGGTGGCGGCCAGTCGGACAGGTACATGCAAGGGGCGCACGGGCAGCCACCTCCGGTGGAGAGTCGAGGAGTCAACGTGCTCAACTCCCGTCGCCCACAAGAAGACACGCGCCCCACAAGAGCCTCTGCACGCCCCGGCCGCAGCCGCCGGGCGAACATGGCATCCCGGCATCGGCCGACGCCCCGCCCGGCCGCGATGCGCAGCCGGGCAACGCCACCCGGAACGGGCCACATCCAACGCCCCGGCCCACCGACCGTGCCCCCGGCAGGTGAACCCGCCACCCCTGCCACCAGGCGAACGTGACGCTCGGGTACCAGACACCGCCCGACCGCGATGAGCAGGCGGCCGGTGCCGGCCCGGACCGGCTACAGCTGACGTCCCCGGGCAAATGCGGCGGGCGGTGCCGGCCGAGCGGCGGGGCGCCCGGCCCACCGACCTCCCGGCCTCAGCCCCCTCAGCCGTACCCCAGGGCATGCAGCCGCTCGTCGTCGATCCCGAAGTGGTGGGCGATCTCGTGTACGACGGTCACTTCGGTCTCCGCGACCACGTCGTCCCGTGTCTCGCACATGCGCAGGGTCGGCCCCCGGTAGATCGTGATCCGGTCGGGCAGTACCCCCGCGTACCACTCCCCGCGATCGGTCAACGGCGTCCCCTCGTAGAGCCCGAGCAGCTCGGGATCGTCCGCCGGTGGCTCGTCCTCGACGAACACCGCGACGTTGTCCATCAGCCGCGTCAGCTCAGGCGGAATCCGGTCCAGCGCCTGGGCGACCAATTCCTCGAACTCCTCGCGCGTCATCTCCAGCACACGCCCATTGTCCGGTACGAGTCGGCCGTACGGGGGCTACGGACCGGGCCGTACGAGAGTCACCGCCCCGGCCGTACGGACGACACCGCCCCGCATAGCCGCGCCGCCCCTTGGGCATACGGGACCAATGGCACGCGTACCCGCCAACACCCCGCACCCCCGAAGCACCCGCCCCACCGACCCCCGCTCCCTCACCCGCCCGCTGACCGCTCTCACCGGCCGATACCGCGCCCGCCGCGCGCATCCGGCCGCCGAGCTGGTCCATCAGCCGCACCCCTGGACCCGCGTGCTGGGTCTGGTCGCGGTGGTCCTTCTGGGTGCCTGGCTGGGGCTGCTGATCGTCGGCAACGTACGCGCGCCGGTCGGCCCGATGAACACGACCATGACCCTTCGCCCCTCCCTCACCGGCGGCACGAAGATCAACGTCTCCCCGCTGGGCGCCCTCGAACTGAGCAGCCACACCGCGCCCGTCCGCCTCGACGTCAACGTCGACCAGCTGGACCCGGTCCGCGCCCAGGCCCTCGTCGACCACCCCGAACGCCTCTCCGGCCTCCAGGACGAGGTGGCCCAGGACGTCGGCCACGGCACCCTCGACCTGGCCGTACGCTCCTGCGTGGCCGTCGTCTCCGGAGCCACCGCCCTCGGCCTCGTGGTCTACCGCCGCCCCCGCCGGGCCCTGGCGGCCGGCGGCCTCGCCCTCACCCTCCTGATGGCGTCGGGAGCGACGGCGTACGCGACCTGGAACCCCAAATCGGTCCTCGAACCGAAGTTCTCCGGGCTCCTCTCCTCCGCCCCCTCCCTGGTCGGCAACGCGCGCAGCATCGTCACCGAATTCGACATCTACCAGAAGGAGTTGGCGCGTCTGGTGACGAACATGACGAAGCTGTACGACGTCACCTCCACGCTCCCGACCTACCAGCCGGACCCCGCCACGATCCGGGTCCTGCACGTGTCCGACATCCACCTCAACCCGGCGAGCTGGAAGATCATCGCGTCGCTGGTGGAGCAGTACAAGATCAACGTCATCGTCGACACCGGCGACACCATGGACCACGGCACGGCGGCCGAGAACGCCTTCCTGGACCCGATCAAGGACCTCGGAGCCCCGTACGTCTGGGTCCGCGGCAACCACGACTCGCAGCTCACCCAGCGCTATCTGCAGCGCATGAAGAACGTGCAGGTCCTGGACGAGGGCCGCTCGGTCACCGTCGGAGGGCTGCGCTTCGCGGGCATCGGCGACCCGGCGTTCACCCCGGACCGCTCGGCGGGCGAGGAGGACGGCGGCCAGGACCAGGTGGTGGCGGGCGACCGGCTGGCCTCGGCCATCCGCGACCAGCGGACCCTGGGCACACCGGTCGACATCGCGATGGTCCACGAGCCGGACGCGGCCCGGCGGACCGACGGCGTGGTCCCGCTCGTCCTGGCCGGACACCTCCACCACGCGGAGATGGAGGTCATGGAGAAGGGCACGAGGCTGCGTATCGAGGGCTCGACGGGCGGCAGCGGGCTGCGCGCGCTGGAGAAGCGGAACCCGGACCAGATCGAGACGTCCGTCCTCTACTTCGACCGCGACACACGTCGCCTCCAGGCCTGGGACGAGATCAAACTGGGCGGCCTCGGACTGACGACGGCGGAGGTGAGCCGCCATCTCCCGAAGGAGAACCAGCCGGGCGCGACACCGGTTCCCTCGCCCTCGCCGTCCCCCTCACCCGCGTCCACCCCACCCCCGTAAACCGTTTTGGCGAACCTCCCCGCCATCACCTATGCTTCTCGCGGCCCCGCCCTCATCGTCTAGCGGCCTAGGACGCCGCCCTTTCAAGGCGGTAGCACGGGTTCGAATCCCGTTGGGGGCACTTGTAAGTACGGTTGGCGGCATCCCGAGTTCGTGGGGTGGCCGCCATTTCGTGCTTCTGGGGGCTCCGCGGGACCGGCTGTCAGGCGGACGGCTCGTCGGGTACGGGATGCTCGGGGCGCCCGCTGCCGGAGTGCGGGGCGCCACGCTTGCCCGTACCGGCCTCGTCCGTGTCGGGGACCTCCGGATCGGGCCGCTCGTCCGCCGCCGGGTCCTCGTCGGCCGGCTCCCAGGGGTCGGGGTCGCCGTCGGCGCCCGCCTGCTGATCGGGCAGATCCCTAGGGACAGGCTTAGGCCGCGCCTTGTCCCCATCCTCCCCCGGGGTTTCCGTGCGGTAGTCGCTCACAGCGCTGTCCCTTCGTCGGCAAGGCCCGTAACGGTCGGGGACGCGGGTACCCACGGGGGACTCGCTCAACGCGTCACGCGTCGTCCTCGGAGCTTCGCGCGTGCGGGGCCGTCGACTGCAGCTCGCGCTGCCCCTCGGCGCGTCCGGCGTCATGCCGGGCGAGGAGGGACAGCAGCCGTGCCACGGTCAGCCCCTCGTCGGCGGGGTGCCGCAGGATGGTCCCGTCCTCGATGCGGTACGCGTTGGAGCGTCCCTGACGGGTGTGGGTGAGATAACCGGCCGACTCCAGATCCGAGACGATCTTCTGTACGGCCCGCTCCGTGAGCCTGCAACGTGCGGCGATGTCGCGGATCCGGGTGGTGGGATCCTCCGCGATCGCGGCCAGCACACGGGAGTGATTGGTGAGGAACGTCCAACCGGTGTGTGACTCGGGTACTTCAGGCATGCAGCCAGGATAGGCCGATCGATTCACGCATTCAAAAGGCCGAACTTCGTTTCATGTATCTCTTGACGTATGACACCCTCCGGACCGAACCTGAACTGAGCAGGCACGGACCGATGCCTACGGAGTGGCCGCGATGTCAGAACGTGGAGTTTCTACGCAGCTCACCGGGGCCCCGCTGCTGCAGATCGAGACACGCCCCTCGGACCACGGAACGCTCGTCGTGGTGTCCGGAACGATCGACCTCGTCACCGAACGGGCACTGCACAACGGCCTGCGCCAGGCCCTCGCCGGCTCGGACCGCGGCATCGACCTCGACCTGACCGGCGTCGACTTCTGCGACTGCTCCGGCCTGAACGCCTTGCTGCGTCTCCGTATGCGCGCCCTCGACGAGGGAAAGATCATCACCATACGGGCGGCCGGCACCGCGGTCCTCCGGCTGCTGTCGCTCACCGGCACGCTGCCACTGTTCACTGCCACCGGAGAGACCGAGGAAGCCGGGGTGGCAGCCGGCGCGGTAGCCGGGGCGGAGATCACCTCGCCCGGCGAGGCGGGCCTAGATCTGGATCTGGATCTGCGTGTCGAAGTGGTTCAGCTCCGGCGGGCCATGCAGACGCGGCCGGTCATCGACCTGGCCCGTGGCGTCCTCATGGCGTCCTTCGGTCTGAGCGCCGACGACGCCTGGCAGGTGCTGGTCTCGGTCTCCCAGAACACCAACACCAAGCTGCACGAGGTGGCCGACAGCCTGGTCGGCGCCGTCACGGGCGACGACCTCCCCGAGCTGTTCCAGGACCAGATCGCCGAGACGGTCACCAGGCTCCGGGCAGTGCCGGAAGACCGGTGACCGTGTCAGTTCTCGTCAGCCCTTATCAGTCCTCTTCAGTCCTCTTCAGCCCTGTTCAGTCCTCGCCACGGATGATGTGGCTCTCCTGATCGGGGCTCTCCGGCTCACGCTCGTCGTCCCCGGCCGTCGGCCGGGTGTCCGTACTGGTGCCGGGTTCCATGAGGGAGGCACCTCCTAAGTTCTCGGATTGGCCTTCCGAGTACCCGGCACGCCTCGCGCAAACGGACCGCGCGGCGATCCCAGCGGATTCGGCGGACTCGTTGGGGCAGCGGACTCAGCCGCGGTCCCGCCTCGCCGAGCGCGTGTCCCTCTCGACCTGCTCCTGGGCCTTGCCCCTGATCTTCTTGGCCTCGCCGCGAGCCTGCTCGAGCTTGCCTTCCAGCTCCTGCTCGCGGTCGCCGGTGGCCTTGCCTGTCACTTCCTTGGCCTTGCCCTTGACCTTGTCGGTCCGACCCTTGTCGACCATGACTCCTCCTGGGGATGAGGGTGGGGGCGAACGGGACGGTGAACGTCCTGCTGCCCGTCGACTTCATCGCCGGGTGCCCCACCCCTGCTCCGGCCAAACGCGGCAGCGCGCGAGGCTCCGGGACACCCGGCAATCCGGACGGCATGCCCTTCCACCTGCGTTGTCGCGCGGTATTCGCGTGCGCGGAGCATGGCCCGTGGTCTGATACGCTTTTCCAGCGACTTCAGCCCGTCAGCCAGCCGGGAAACCCGTTGGGAGCACACGAGACGGTGTGCGAGACTTACGTCGCACACAACAGCAAGGTCCTGTGGAGCAGTTTGGAGTGCTCGCCACCCTGTCAAGGTGGAGGCCGCGGGTTCAAATCCCGTCAGGACCGCTGAGGTTACATGTTTCACGTGAAACCTCGTGGCTGGGTAGCTCAGTTGGTACGAGCGATCGCCTGAAAAGCGATAGGTCGCCGGTTCGACCCCGGCCCCAGCCACAACCCGAAGGCCCCGTCCATAACGGACGGGGCCTTTGTCGTGTCCACGGTTGGCAGGGGGTTGCGGGCGGCGCTAGGTTCTGGCCGGTCGGGACAGTGCGGTGAGTGGCGGGGCGGAGCGGGGACGATGGGTCAGGGCGGGGCAAGGGTCAAGCAGGATCATGACGCGCTGGAGAGGAGCCGGGCGCTGTATGGGCTGCTGGCTGTGATCATCAGCAACGTCGCCATATCCGGGGTCGCGATCGCCGGCGTGTGGCGTCTGCATGGGGACTCGGCGGTTGTCGTCGGGATCCTGACGGCGGCGTTCACGGCTGTCAGCACGCTGACGACCGCGTATCTGAGCATCAAGGCGGTGTCCAACACCGCGAAGACGATTGCGTTGGGGGATACGGGGCGGCGGGGTACGGAGACGGTGGAGACGGTGACTGGGTCGTCCGGGGTGTGAGGGGGGCGGCCCGGGCCTGGCTTCTTCGCCCCCGCCGCCCCTACCCGTCCCATCCCTGGGGGCTGCGCCCCCAGACCCCCCCTTTCGGCCTGAAC
>NZ_JBSFDA010000213.1:0-15832 GCF_053593675.1 Streptomyces sp. NPDC002156
GTGCTGGCCGTTCAGGCCGACAGCGGGGGTCTGGGGGCGGCAGCCCCCAGGGATGGGACGGGTAGGGGCGGCGGGGGCGAGAAAAACACGGAAACGGCCCGCCGGAGACATCTCCCGACGGGCCGTCGCCATCACGTCAACGGCAAGCTACTTGCCGTAATACGCGTTGTAGATCGAGATCGTCGACTTGTTCCCCTTCTTGTCGCTGATCTTCGCGTGGAAGGAGATCGCCTCCCCCTTCTTCGGGTTGACGACAGTCACCTTCCCGTTCTTCACCGTCAGCTTCTTCCACGTCTTGCCGTAGTCGTAAGACGCGTACACCGACAGCGACTTCAGGTTGCTGCCACGCGCCGAACCCTCGACGACGACCGGGAACGTGACCTTCGTACCGGCCGCGACCTTGTTGTCCAGACCGACCGGCGCGTTGAAGCGCACCGAGGACGCCGGGAGCTGCGCCCCGTCCTCCCCCGGCTTCTTCGACCGGAACGTCCAGCTCGCATCGATCCGCGTGGACGCCTGCGCCACCTTGACGCTGCGCTTGACCGACGTCGTCAGCTTGTACTCCGCGTCGCCCGCCGGAACCGTGAACGGCTTCTCGGCGAACAGCGGGTCGTCGGTCGTGGCGACCTTCTTCCCGTTGCGGTAGAGCGTCGTGGCGACCGACGTGAAGTCGGACGAGCCGGGGTGGCCCGCGCCGTCGGAGAACAGCGGGATCAGGCCGTAGATGTAGTTGCCGTCACGGAAGAGGCCGTAGTCCGGGAGCAGACGGGGACCGAAGACCGCGGTGTTGAAGGTGCGCCAGTACTTGCCGCCGGCCTTCAGTGTCTGCGCCGCACCGAGCGTGTAGTAGGCCTCGGGGATCGAGAAGCCCTGTGCGTCCTTCCCCTTGAACTGGGTGAAGTCGAACAGCCACTGGACCTTCTCGCCCGTCGACACGTACTGCGTACGCGTGGCCGGGAGCGCCTGCTCGACGAGGGCGCCGAAGGCGACGTCCTCGGGCAGGAACGCGATCGCACCGAGCGCGCCGGTCTTGCCCGGCGATCCCGCACCGATCTTGTTCGACACCGTGGCGAACTCGCTCGCCTTGAAGTGCCGGACCTTGTCGCCCTGGATCTTCTTGACCTTGGCGGTGGTGATCGCGTCGTACTCGGCGCCCGCACCCTTGCCGAACTGGCCGAACCAGGTCTGCGAGAGGCCGGGGGTCTCCGCGCCGAGGTGGGCCATCCGCAGGTTGGCGAAGGAGTCCATGCCGACTCCGATGCCGATGCCCGCGTCGTCGTACATGTAGCTGATCATCGCGCCCAGCGGCTTGGCGTCGGCGTCCGGCACCGTGATGTCCGCCGCCTTGGTGGTGCGGGCGTCGATCGTCACCGAGGTGTTCTTGGTGACCGCCAGCTTCGGCTGGACCACCCAGTCGAGGCCCTCACCGCCCAGGTCGGGCTTGGTGAAGTCCTTCGCGATCCACGCGTCCAGGAGGTACGTGCCCTTGGGCAGACGCATGGTCGTGGTGCCGGTGGCCGAGGTCGGGACCTGGTAACCGCGGTCGGTGGCCAGGCCGGAGTAACCGGCGACGATCGTGTTGTACTCGCCCGTCGGCTGCCCGGCCTTGTCGATGTGCTTGACCGTCAGGTCGTACGACTCGACCTCACGGTTGACCGCCGCGCCCGTACGGACGCTCTGCGCGCCGGCCGTCGCCGTCACGTACGAGGAGTACGCGCCGTCGAGGGTGCCGCCCAGCTTGGTGTTGACGGTGTAGCCGACCGAGGCACTCTTGCCCGCCGGGACCTTCACCGTCGTCGCGGCCAGCTTGAAGAAGCCGGCCGGAGCGGCCTGGCCCTTCGGGTCGGTCGCGGTCGCCGACAGCTTCAGCGTGACGTCGGTCGTGCCGAGGTTGCGGTACGTCAGCTGCTTGGTGACCGGGGTGTCGTCGGTGTGCGGCCACGCCTGCGTACCGAAGCTCACCGACGCGGGGTCGGCGATCACGGTCTGCTTGATGGCCTTGTCGACCTGGATCCGGCCCGAACCCTGCTGGAACGGCGTGTACTTGCCGCCCTTCGCGGAGCCGGTGAGCGCGCCCTTGATCTCGGCGTACGTCCAGTCCGGGTGCTCCTGCTTGAGGATCGCCGCCGCGCCCGCCACATGCGGCGTCGCCATCGACGTACCCGAGATGGAGAGGTAGCCGGCCGGGTTCTCGCCGACCTCCTGCTCGATCAGGCTGCCCTTGGCGGAGGCGGCCGTGATGTCCACGCCGGGCGCGGTCACGTCCGGCTTGATGGCGCCGTCGCCGACACGCGGGCCGGTGCTGGAGAAGTCGGCCAGCAGATCCTTGTCGTCGACCGCGCCGACGGTGAGCGCCTTGTCGGCGCTGCCCGGCGAACCGACCGACTCCGGACCGGAGTTGCCCGCCGCGATCGCGAAGAGGATGCCCTTCTCTTCGGACAGCTTGTCGACCAGCGCCTCCAGCGGGTCCACCTCGGGGGTGTCCTGGCCGCCGAGGCTGAGGTTGACGACCTGGGCGCCCTGCTCGGCCGCCCACTCCATGCCGGCGAGGATGCCCGAGTCGTCACCGGAGCCGGTGTCGTCCAGGACCTTGCCGCTGATGATCTTGGCGCCGGGTGCGACACCCTTGTACTTGCCGCCGGACTTGGCCCCGGTGCCCGCCGCGATGGACGCGACGTGCGTGCCGTGGCCGACCTTGTCGTCGGTGGTGGCGGCCGGGGTGAAGTTCTTGGCCGCGATCACCTGGCTCTTGAGGTCCGGGTGGGTGGCGTCGACACCGGTGTCCAGGACGGCGATCTTGACGCCCTTGCCGTCGTACCCGGCCGCCCACGCCTTCGGCGCGCCGATCTGCGGCACGGACTTGTCGAGGCTGGCCTTACGGGTGCCGTCGAGCCAGACGTGCGCGATCCCGGCGGCGGTCCTGTCGCCGTTGGTCACCGCGTCCCAGAGTTCGGGAGTGTCCTTCTGCGGTGTCTGCACGGCGTCCGCGTTCAGGGACTTCAGCGTCTGGCGCAGCGTGCCCGCGTCGCGGACGTCGGCCTTGGTGGCCGCCGCGGCCCCCGTGTAGCCGACGATGACCTTCAGTCCCTTCTGCTGGGACTTGCGGGTCGCCGCCTTGTTCAACTCCGTGACGTCGAACAACCGTTGGTCCAGCTTGCCGCTGGAGACCAGCCGGGCCGCGTCGGCCGGGATGACGAGGGTGTGCCCGTCGATCTTGCGGATCTGTACGGGTATCTTCTCGCGCCCCGCCGCCCGCTCCAGGCCGATGACACGGCCCTTGGCGTCGACGGCGACCCGGTCACCGGTGATGAGGGTGATGCGGTGCGCGGGCTTGAGCTTCTGGGCAGCGGCACTGGTCGCGCGCTGCCGCTCCGCCTTCGCCTCGCCCTTCGCGGACGCCGGGCCGGTCATGCCCGCCGCGAGGGCAACTGCGGCTGCCGTGGCTACGGTTGCCGCACATGCTCTTTTCACTTGTTTGCGCAAGTCTCCCCCTGGAGCCTGTGGCTGAGGTGCCGGAAGAATTCCCCGTTCATCCGGCTGGGGGCGGTCCCGTACGCAGAGGCGTACACCCCCCGACCGTGAATTATGCCGAGGGGTGATCAGCCGCTCAATAGACTGAGCTCTCAAGAGTGGGCTGTTACGAGGCAGTTACGAAACTTTGCGCGCCGGTTTTCTCCATTTACGCGCCGGTGGTCACTTTCCTATGCGCCCGCGTTCTCCTTCACGGTGATCTTCCCCTTACGGATGGTGGCCAGCCGCGGGGCCTTCTTCGCGATCGCCGAATCATGCGTGACCATGATGAAGGTGAGCCCCAGCTCCTTCCACATGGTTTCGAGTACGTCCATGATCTCGTCGCGCATCGACTCGTCGAGGTTCCCGGTGGGCTCGTCGGCGAGGAGCACCTTCGGCTGCTTGACCAGGGCACGGGCGATGGCGACGCGCTGCTGCTGGCCGCCGGACATCTCGCCCGGGAGGTGCCCGAGGCGCTCGCCGAGACCGACCGACTTCAGCGCCTCGGCGGCTCGTTCGCGGCGTTCCTTGGTCTTCACGCCGAGTGGTACGAGAGCGGTCTCGACGTTTTCCTGGGCCGACAGGGTCGGAATGAGATTGAAGCTCTGGAAGACGAAACCGATGTTCTCGCTGCGGACTTTTGTGAGGCGGCTCTCGGACAGTTTGGCGAGATCTGTGCCGTCGAGGTCGATGCTGCCGTCTGTGGGGCGGTCGAGTCCGCCGAGCATTTGGAGGAGGGTGGACTTGCCGCCGCCTGTGGGGCCCTGGATGACGAGGCGGTCGCCGTCGGCGATGGTGAGGTCGATGCCTGCGAGGGCGTCTACCGTCTTTTTGCCTCGGGTGTAGGTCTTGGTCACGCCTTTTAGTTCGTACATGGTGGTGGCTCCTGGGTGGGATTGGGGGTGCGAGGGGTTGTCTGTCGGCTGATCGCCGGTGGGGGCTTGTCGCGCAGTTCCCCGCGCCCCTGAAAGCCCCCGCCGCCGTCCGTTTTTAAGCGCGAACCCCTCGCTACTCGACTCTCCTCAGCGCGTCCGCCGGACGCAGGCGCGACGCTCGCCAGCCGCCGAAGGCGCCCGCGATCAGGCCGCCGGCCACCGCCAGGCCTACCGCCAGGGCGATCGTGGAGAGGGCGACCGGGGCCGTGAGGGCGACCGTCAGGGCCTGGGACGCTGCCTGGCGGCCGCCACCGCCGCCGGGGAAGCCGCCCCCGCCGCCGCCACCGCCGGGACCGCCGCCGTTGCCGCCCGAACTGCCCAGCTCCGCCTGGAGTTCGGGGCTGATCGCGGTGACGACGTATGCGCCGGCGAGGCCGAGTGCGATACCGAGGGCGCCGCCCACCAGGCCGTTGACGATGGCCTCGCCGACGACCTGCCGGGTGACCCGGCCCGACTTCCAGCCGAGCGCCTTCAGCGTGCCGAACTCGCGCACACGGCGGGACACTGCCGAGGAGGTGAGCAGGCCCGCGACCAGGAAGGCGGCGATGAGCACCGCGATCGACAGCCACTTGCCGACGCTGGAGGCCAGGTCGGAGGCGGTGGAGAGGGAGCCGGAGACGGTGTCCGCGAGATCGGCGGAGGTCGTGACGGTCGTACCCGAGATGTTCTTCTGGATGGTCGACTTGACCGCGCTGATCTGCTGGGAGTCGGTCGCCTGGACGTAGATCGTGGTGACCTTGTCCTTGGAGTCGCTGAGGGTCTGGGCCTGCTTCAGCGGGATGTAGAGGTTGGCCGCCGCGTCGCCGCTCTCGGGCGTCGCGATGCCGATGGCCTTGTACTTGACGCTCTTGATGGTGACCGTGCTGCCGACCTTGAGCTTCTTCTCCTTGGCGTAGGAGGCGTCGACGACCACGACCTTGGCGTCGGTCTCGGAGGTCGTGAAGGTACGGCCGCTGGTGATCTTCGAGGAGGTCAGCGGGCCGAGTTCCGGCTTGGTGACGTCGGTGCCGTACACCGAGTAGTTGTTGACGTCGAACTCGGCGCCGCCGCCCTCAACACGCCCCTGGGGAGCCTCTGTTGAGCCCCCGTTGCCGCCCGCACCCGGGCCGCCGCCCTGCTGGTTGCCGGTGCCGCCACTGGCGCTCTCGTCCTGCTGGAACTGGCCCTGCCTGAACTGGCCGCTCACCTTGATGACTTGGAGGCTCAGTCCGCCGACAGCGTCCGAAACGCCCTTCTGCGTACCGACCTTGGTGACCGTGGAGGAGGCCAGGGTCTGGAAGCCCTGGACCATCACCCGGTCGCTGCTCTGCTCCGTGTCGGAGTCGTTCTCCTGCGCGTCGAACTGGAAGCGCGGGCGCTGGGCGTCACCGGTGCCGGTCTGGGCCGCGGCGGCCTTGGTGACGGTCATGTCGGTACCGAGTCCGTACAGCGACTCCAGGACCTTGTCCTGCGCCTTCGACATGCCCGAGGACACGGACGTGACCACGATGACCAGGGCGATGCCCAGTGCGAGCCCGGAGGCGACGACGAGTGCCGCTTTTCTGCGGCGGCGCAGTTCGCGCCTCAGGTAGGTGAAGAACATGGCCGCAAGCTAGGTACACCGTGTGATGACGGGATAAGCCCCGCATAAGAGATGCATGAGAAGGCTGTGGTGAACCCCAGAAACACCGATGCCGCCCCTGGGGGCGGCATCGGAAAGCTGTGAACTCCCGCAGGATCGGAGCGGGGTCAGAACAGGATCAAGCGGCCGAACCGGCCTTCCAGTCCGCCCAGCTCAGGTTCCAGCCGTTGAGGCCGTTGGCCGGGTCGACGGTCTTGTCGCCGGTGTTCCGGACGTCGACGACGTCACCGATGATCGAGTTGGTGTAGAACCAGTAGCCCGCCGAACTCTTGTCGTTGGCGCCCTTGGTGTCGTCCAGGCCGACACAGCCGTGGCTGACGTTGGCGCTGCCGAAAGTGCTGCTGGAGCTCCAGTAGTTGCCGTGCACGAAGGTGCCGGAGGTGGTCAGCCGGATGGCGTGCGGCACGTCCTTGATGTCGTACTCGCCCTTGCCGTCGTCGTCGGTGAAGCCCACGGTCGCGCCGTTCATGCGCGTCTCCTTGAACTTCTCCGACATCACCATCTTGCCCTCGTACGTCTTGTTCTCGGGCGAACCGGCGGAGATCGGGATGGTCTTGATGACCGTGTTGTTGTGCATGACCTTCATCGTCTTCGTCTTGGCGTCGACGATGGAGACCTGGTTGCGGCCGATCTTGAAGGTGACCGTCTTCTGCTGCACGCCGTAGACACCGCTCGCGCCCTCCACGCCGTCGAGCGCCAGCTTCAGCGTGACGGTGGAGTTCTCCTGCCAGTAGTCGTCGGGCCGGCAGTCCATGCGGGTGTCGTTGAACCAGTGGCAGACGACCTCCTGCCCGCTGGTCGAGGAGACCGTGACGGCCTTCTGCACGGCCGCCTTCTCGGTGATCGCCTTGTCGAAGTTGATCGACACGGGCATACCCACACCGACGGTCGAGCCGTCCTCGGGCGTGAAGTAGCCGACGAAGCTGTTCCCGGCGGAGACCGTGGTGAAGGAGGCGTTCTCGTGGGCCGTACGGCCCTTGGTGTCCGTGGCCTCCGCCGTCACCTTGTAGGTGGTGGCGCGCTCCAGCTGGGCGCTCGGCTTCCAGCTGGTCTTGTCGGCGGATATCTCACCGGCGACAGCGGTACCGTCCGCCGTCGTCATCTCCACGGACGTCAGGGTGCCCTTGGTCACCGCCACCTGGGCCGCGTTGTTGATGGAGGCGTTGTTCGAGCCGTCCCCGGGTGTGATCTTGATCTGGGCCTCGGAGGTCTTCGCCGCCGCCGCCTCGTCGGCCTTGGCCTGCGAGGTGTCGGTGCCGCTGTCGCCCTTGGAGGCACTGTCGCTGTCGCCCCCGCTGCACGCAGAGAGCACCAGCACGCCACCGAGCAGGGCGGACGCGGCCATCAGACCCTTGCGCCGCCTACTGTCCGTCATCACACGCTTCTCCATCGTTGCCGAATCCCCGAACCGTCGGGACCACGAGTCCCCATACCGAACCGAACATGCAAGTCCCCGTAACCCACTTCAACGCTACGACCGGTTCGTCCCGTTCCACATTCGCTCGATGTGTGGGGCACACCACGTCGCCTGGGTCACAGGGGGCGCTCCGCCCGACCCGTACTCCACCGGGTCGCGTGGTGCCACTGCCGGTCACTGCTCCCCCTGAGACGAAGAAACCCCGGGCCGCGGTTGCCGCCCGGGGTCACGATTTTTCCAAGACCCTCAGCCGCCGACCCGCTCCCCGACCATCTCGTCGCCGTCCACCTCATCATCCTCGTCGAGATCCCAGTCCGGCGAATCCGGGTCGTAGTCGATCTCCTCGCTGCTCCAGGAGGCCTGCGCCAGTTCGATGCCCGGCACCTCCCCGACCAGGTCGAACGGATCCACGAGGTACGCGAGCGCCTCCGCGGTGTCTTCCGTCACAGCGTCCTCGGCGTGCACCCGCTCGTCGGCGGGCATCTCGGTGTCCTCGGCGATCCGCCGCAACGCGGCCTTCGTGAGGGTGGCCGGGTCGTCGACCTCGACGACCAGTTCCACCCGAAGCCGTACAAAACGTGATGTCTCTGAAGTACTCATGGTCGGAGAGCGTACGGCTCACAGCTCCCACAACTTTCCCACGACCCGCGCCTGTCATTAGCATCGGGTCCACGGCCAATTCGCCAGAGCCACAAGGGGATCGATATTCCGTGTCATCCGCACGTCGGTCGTTGCTGACCGCCACCGCAGCGGGGACCCTCCTGGGTGCCCTCTGGTTCGTCCCGTCCGCCAACGCGACGGGAGACAAGCCGGTGGAGAAGTCGGTGGAACAGCAGCAGAGAGCGGATACGTCCCTGTCCACGATGTCCGGCTTCACGCGCCAGATCTCCACAACAAGCACAAACACGAGCACGAGTACGAGCAGTGGTACGGCGGCCACGACGACCTCGGACTCCGCCGATTCCTCGGACTCGGGCACCGGCGACGGCACCCGCCTGGCCGACACCGGCAGCTTCAACACCACTCCGTACGTCGTGGGCGGCACGCTCTGCCTCGGCCTCGGCGCGGGTTTCGTGGTGTATTCGCTGCGACGCGAACGTCTGGGATTCTGACAATCTTTTGACGAACTTGACGTTTATTTGAACATCAGTTCATAGTCCGCCCATGAAGAGATCATCGAGGGCGCGCCTGTGCGCCACGGCGACCGTGGGCGCACTGTCGCTCGTCCTCATCACGGGGTGCGGCAGCGAGGACTCGGCGGATTCGGCCGAGTCGAAGGACAAGAGTTCAAAGGGTTCCGAGGTGGCCGCCGCGAAGGCGGCCACGAAGGCCGAGCTGGAGAAGCTGATCGTCGCCACGGCCGATGTGCCCGGCTCCACGGTCGAGGCGGCGGGTGCGTCGGCCAAGGTCTCCGCGGCCGGCCTCAAGCTGTCCGACGAGAAGTGCCGTCCGCTCGCCGACGTCCTGTCGGGCCAGGCCCCGGGTGACGAGGCGGCCACGACGAACCGCTCGGTCATCGGCGCGAAGCCGTCGTCCACTCCCACGTCCGCGGAGGACCTGGCCGAACTCACGGGCGAGTCCCTGATGGACGTCGACGTGACCCTCGTGTCGCTCTCCTCGTACGAGGGCGACGCGGCGGAGAAGACGATGAAGTCCGTCTCGGACGCGCTCACGGCGTGCGCCAGCGGTTTCACGGTGACCGACGACAAGGAACCGCAGAAGCTGACCGAGGTCGCCGCCGAGAAGGCGGCCGGCACCGGTGACGAGGCGGTGGCGTTCTCCGTGACCGGCGTGGTCGACGAGGAGAGCGGCGAGACGGGCTCGCTGCACGGCGAGGTCGTACGCAGCGGCAACCTCGTCGCGGGCTACTACACGCTCAACCTCGGCGCGATGATGACGGGCAAGACGTACGCCGTCCCGGCGGCGCTGGTCACGGCACAGACGGCCAAGCTGAAGTAACCGGGAGAACCCCCTGTTTTCCGGGGCCCTGTCCAACACGACGATCGAGTCGGACAGGGCCCCGAACCACTTCCCCCGTATGGGAGTTACGGCTTACTGGGCCTACTGGGCCTACTGCAGCGGGCCGGTCACCGGCTCCACCGCGGCGACCAGGTGCCCGCCCCGCACGAAGGCGTCCGCGGCGGCGAGGTCGGGCGACAGGAACCGGTCGGGACCGGGCCCTTCGACCCCGGCAGCCCGTACGGCGTCGATGACGGCCCGGGACGCGGGCGCGGGCGTGAGCCCGTCGCGCAGCTCGATGGCGCGCGTGGCCGCGTACAGCTCGACGGCGATGATCCGGGCGAGGTTGTCGACGGCCGTACGGAGCTTGCGCGCCGCCGACCAGCCCATCGAGACGTGGTCCTCCTGCATCGCGGAGGAGGGGATGGAGTCGGCCGAGGCAGGCACAGCAAGCCGCTTCAACTCACTCACCAGGGCGGCCTGGGTGTACTGGGCGATCATCAGCCCGCTGTCCACACCGGGGTCGTCGGCGAGGAACGGCGGCAGCCCGTGCGAGCGGTTCTTGTCGAGGAGCCGGTCGGTGCGCCGCTCGGCGATGGACCCGAGGTCGGCGGCGGCGATGGCGAGGAAGTCGAGGACGTAGGCCACCGGGGCCCCGTGGAAGTTCCCGTTGGACTCGACCCGCCCGTCGGGCAGAATCACCGGGTTGTCGACGGACGAGGCCAACTCCCGCTCGGCGACGAGCCGCGCGTGGGCCATGGTGTCCCGCCCGGCGCCGGCGACCTGCGGGGCGCAGCGCACGGAGTAGGCGTCCTGAACGCGCGGCGCGCCGTCCTGGTGATGCCCGGTCAGCTCCGAACCCTTGAGCACGGCAAGCATGTTGGCGGCGCTGGCGCCCTGCCCCGGATGGGGCCGGATGGCGTGCAGTTCGGGCGCGAGGACTTTGTCGGTACCGAGCAGCGCTTCAAGACTGAGGGCTGCGGTGACATCGGCGGACTTGTAGAGGGTGTCGAGGTCGGCGAGGGCCATGATCAGCATGCCGAGCATGCCGTCGGTGCCGTTGAGAAGGGCGAGGCCTTCTTTTTCGCGGAGCTCGACGGGGACGATGCCGTGCTGGGCGAGGAGTTCGGCGGCAGGCCGCACCACGCCATCGATCCCCTCGGCATCCCCCTCGCCCATGAGGGTGAGGGCGCAGTGCGAGAGCGGCGCGAGGTCACCGGAACAGCCGAGGGAGCCGTACTCGTGGACGACGGGGGTGATGCCGGCGTTGAGCAGGTCGGCCATGGTCTGGGCGACCTCGGGGCGCACGCCGGTATGTCCCGAGCAGACGGTCTTCAACCGGAGGAACATCAGGGCCCGTACGACCTCGCGCTCGACGCGCGGGCCCATGCCGGCGGCGTGCGAGCGGACGATGTTGCGCTGGAGCTGGGCGCGCAGTTCGGGGCTGATGTGCCGGGTCGCGAGGGCACCGAACCCGGTGCTGACGCCGTACACGGGCTCGGGCTTGGCAGCCAGTGCGTCGACGACGCCGCGGGCTTTCGCGAGGGCGGCGAGGGCCTCACCGGACAGCTCGATCCGGGCGCCGCCGCGCGCCACGGCGAGCACGTCGTCCGCGGTCACCCCGGACGTCCCCACCACCACAGTGTGCATATCCATATTCAGGAGCGTACGCAGTGAATTCCCAGATGTCACTACCGGGTGGCCGGTACACCCCTTACAGCGTTCACTCGCCCCCGCCGCCCCTACCCGTCCCTCCCCCAGAGGGGGGACCCCCATCGGGGGCTCCGCCCCCGAACCCCCGCTCCTCAAACGCCGGAGAGGCTGAGATACCCAGCCCGTCCGGCGTTTGAGGACAAAGGGGGGTCTGGGGCGCAGCCCCCAGGGATGGGAACGGGTAGGGGCGGCGGGGGCGAAACAAACCCCTCGCCTCACGGCCGACGCCCACGGAACCGCCGCCGCTCAACAGCCCCCTCCAGGGACGGCCTCGCGTCAGCGAGCCGTACCACCGGATCGTCAGGGCCCTCGCGCCCCGCGACGACCGGCCGATCCGCGCGAAGCGCCTTCGCCCGGTACTGCGCCGCATCAGCAAGCCGAAACAACCGCCGAGCCGACCGCACCGCCCCGATCGCATCAGCCGTCGAGGCCACCCCACAAGCAACCCCCTCCCCCAACTCCAACCCAGCCGCACGACGACAGAGTTCGTCCGCCGCCCGCACGACATCATCCGCAGGCGCACCGACCACCAGCAGACAGAACTCGTCACCACCCAGCCGCCCGGCCAACGCCCCCGGCAACATCGCCCCGCACAGCGACAGCACGGACCCGAACCGTTCGAGAAACCGGTCACCGACGGCATGCCCCAGGGTGTCGTTGACCCGCTTGAGCCCGTTCAGATCGCAGACGACGAGACTGACCACCGCCCCGTCCCGCCGATGCCGCTCGATCGCCTCGTCGAGATGCGCGTCCACGGCACGCCGGTTCGCGAGCCCGGTGAGTGCGTCGGTGAAGGCCAGCCGCCGGGCCTCCTCCAGCCGCTCGGTCTGGGCGATCCCGGCGGCGACGACGGACGCCAGGACGGTGGCGAAGTCGGCGTCGGCACGGTCGAAGACGGGCGCACCGGCGGGCCGGGCGACGTACAGCTCGCCCCAGGCCCGCCCGTGCAGCACGACGGGGGCGACGACGCAGCAGCCACGCCCCCGGCGTCGCAGGGCGGCGACCCGCTGATGGCAGTACCCGGCACGCCCCTCGAAGGCCCCGCCGGCGGGCCCCTCGGCGGTCTCGACCCAGGCGTTGGGCTCACCCCCGCCCGCCCATCGCTCATGCAGGAACTCAGTGATCTCCGGAAACTGGTGCACGGGGTACGCCTCCCCCTCCGGAAACTCCTCCTCGTCGACAGCCAGCTCCCCCACGTTCGCGAGAACCCGCAGCCGCCCCAGCTCCCGCTCCCAGACCGACAGCGCAGCGAAGTTCCCGGTCAGCGCATGACAGGCACCGAACGCGGCGGCACGCCAGGAGTCGCGGGGGCTGTGCGCGGCGGCCATACCCTGCGCGAGCGTCACGACGGCGCGGAGCCGGCTTTCCTCACCCATTGATCCAGGTTAGGAAGGTTTGGGAGGAATTGAGACATTGGGAAGGCGAACAGGGGGTGGGCGCGAGCCACCGGGTCCGAGGGCGACAGGGCGGATCCCCTCAAGGCCCCCGCCTCACCCGGCAGAGACTGACGGAAAACACCACACCGGAGGCGTGAGCGCTACTCGCCCGGCCAGGCAGGCGTCCGCTTCTCCGCGAACGCCGCCACCCCCTCCGCCCGATCGCCCGAGAAGGCAACGGCACGCCAGGCGGCATCCTCCACCTCGAGTCCCGCCCGCAGGTCCAGCCCGAAGCCCACTCGCAAGGCCCGCTTGGCCGCTCGTACCCCCACAGGGGAGTTCGCCGCGATCCGGGACGCCAGCGCCAGCGCCTCCTCCCGGGCCCGCCCCTCCTCCACCAACACGTCCACCAGGCCCAGCTCCCGCGCCTCGCCCGCCTCCACGCGCCGCGCCGTGAAGATCAGCTCGGCGGCCCTCGCGGCCCCCACCCGCCGGGGCAGCAGCTGCGTACCGCCGCCCCCGGGAATCACGCCCACGGACACCTCGGGCAGCCCCACCACCGCCGTAGCGTCCGCCACGATCAGGTCGCAGGACAGCGCCAGCTCGAACCCGCCCCCCAGCGCGAACCCGTGCACCGCCGCGATCACCGGCATCGGCAGCTCCAGTACGCCGGTGTACGCACCCCGCGCCACCGGCCGCTGCCGGACCAGTTCGGCGTCGGACATCGAGTTCCGCTCCTTGAGGTCGGCCCCGACGCAGAACGCCCGCTCATGGGTGGAGGTCAGCACCACCGCGCGTACGTCACGGTCGGCGGCCAGCGCGGCACACGCGCCGGCGATGGACCGGGCCATGGCGGAGGAGACCGCGTTCATGGCCTTCGGCCGATCGAGGACCAGCTCTGCGACGTACGCATGCCGCCGCACCACGACGAACTCCCCGAACCGCTCCTCGGACCGTTCCTCGGACCGCTCCTCAGCCATGACACCCTCCCGGTTAACGCGGGTTAACTACGACCGCCCCGATCATCGCAGCCCTGCCCCACCCGGGGGAAGAACGGATCCCTCTCCCCGTTCGGGTGACATCGCACCGATCTCCCGAAATCCCGCCCCGGGGAGCGCATAACGTGCGCACCGCCTCGGCGCATCGGGGGCGCGAGCGCAACGGGGAGGGATCGCGATGACGGACACGACGACCAGGCCGGTCGAGACAGGCACACCGAGGCATACCCAGGTCCCACGCCAGTTCACGGGCCCCGCCCGTACCTGGACGCCTCCCCCGGAGCCACCGCCCGTCCCCCTCGTCACCCGCCCCCGGGGCCGGCACCGCAAGCCCCGCCCCCGCAAGGTCCTGCTCGCGGCGGGCGGCTTCGCGCTGGCCGCCGGCGTCCTGAGCCTCGTACGGCTGGCGCCCGACGGCGGAGTGGGCGGCGTCGGCAACACCCAGGCCCAGTCCGACCTGGACACGGACGCGGGCACGGAAACGGGCGGTGACACGTACGGGGACACCTCCGCCGACCGCACCGACAACACGGCCGCCACCGTCGGGACCACCCCCACGCCGACCCCGTCTGCGAGCACCCCGATGGGCGGCGCGACCCCTGCCCCGGCCCCGACAGCACTGCCGACGACTCTTCCGAGCGCGACCGGCCCGCTGCGGCCCCAGCCCCTGGGCCCGCACCCCACGACACCCGGAACAGCCCCCGACGCCACCACGATCCCGCAGCGGCCCGACACACCGGCGCCGACCGCCACCCCTGAACGGCCGCCGGCTATGGCACCGGCCCCACTCGCGCCCCAGCCCGACCCTCAACCCCAGCCCCCACAGCAGGAGGCCCCGGCGCCCCAGGCCCCCGCACCGGCCCCGCAGCCCTCCACGCCCGGCGGAGTCTGCGTACCGCTGATCGGCCTGTGCGTGGACGCGCTGAACCACCGCCACTGAGCGGAGGGAGGTGGACGAGCGGGCGGTCCTACGCGACGGGGCCGGCCCGCCGGGTCAGCAGCCAGGGCTCGACCACGCCCAGTCCGCGTACCGGCCGCTGCCACATCGGCTGGAGCGCGAAGCGGTACACCGGCGGCTCCTCGCCCTCCTTCTCCGCGGCGGCAGCGGCCTCGGCCGCCTCCGCCTCGGAGGCGGGCGCGTCCCCGGTCCGGATCAGCTCCTCCGCGAACGCCCCGTCGACGAGCACGGCGTCCCGTGGCGCTATCGACGTCAACCGGGAGGCCAGGTTCACCGTCGACCCGAACACATCACCCATACGGGTGGTCACCGTGCCGAAGGCCATCCCGACCCGCAGCTCGGGCATCGTCTCGTCGTGCGCCATCGTCTCGATCAGCCGCAGCGCGATCTCGGCGGCGACACCGGCGTCGTCCGCCGCGTACAGCACCTCGTCGCCGAGCGTCTTGACGAGCCGCCCGCCGTTCGCCGCCACCAGGTCGGCGGCCGTGGTCTCGAAGGCCTCGACGAGTTCGCCGAGTTCCTCCTCCTCCATCCGGCGGGTCAGCCGCGTGAACCCGACAAGGTCGGCAAAGCAGACGGCGAGCCGTCTGTCCACCATCTCCTCGTCGTCGGCGGCCTGTACGACCCGTCCGGTCGCGGCGGCGAGCTGGCGCCGCCAGACGTACACGATGAACTCCTCCAGCTCGGGCAGGAGCAGTTCGATCAGCGGATACGTGACCTCTGTGCGGGTCATTCCGGGCTCGGGCGGCTCGGTCAGCCCCTCCAGGAAGGAGTCGATCTGCCATTCCGCCAGCCGGGCGGTGGTCTGCCCCGTGGAACGCGCCACCTGCACGGCCATCGCCTCGCTCAGCAGCCCCGCCTCGACGAGACCGGCGAGCCGGCGCAGCGCGAGGACGTCCGCCTCGGTCAGCGCCTTGGCCTGCCCGATGTCGGCGAAGCCCATGGCCCGCCAGAAACGGGAGGCCAGCTCCATGGAGACTCCGGCGCTGCGGGCGGCCTGAAAGGGGGTGTAGCGCCGCTCGGCCCCGAGGATGAGCTGTTCGAGACGCAGGGCGAGCGGGTCCTCACCGGGGTCGGCGTCCTGCCCGTCCACCCGGCTGCCCGCCGTGTCGGAGCCCGTGTCGTCGACGGTCACGCCTGCTGCCCTTCCGATCTGTCACGGTCAGATATCGACCGCCATCAACGATACGGCCTCGCTCCGCCAGGTCCAGCAGCGACAACGCACCCGGTGTTGGCGCGACCCCACTGGGGGCTGCCGCCCCCAGACCCCCGCTGTCGGCCTGAACGGCCTCGTCCTCAATCGCCGGACGGGCTGAAATGCCTGGCCTGGGCTGAAAGGTCAAGC
>NZ_JBSFDA010000214.1:0-15622 GCF_053593675.1 Streptomyces sp. NPDC002156
GGATGGTGCCGGCCGGGGCTTGATCTTTCAGCCCGTCCGGCGTTTGAGGACAAGGCCCGTTCAGGGCCGGAGCAGGGGTCTGGGGGCGGCAGCCCCCAGGGATGGGACGGGTAGGGGCGGCGGGGGCGAATGTCACGAATACGTGGCCCTTGGGGTAAGGGTCGCAAGGCACTGGGTAAGGGCCACTACCCTGGTCTCGTGACCATTCGCCTGTACGACACCAGCGCCCGGCAGATCCGTGACTTCGCCCCGCTCACGCCGGGTTGTGTCTCGATCTACCTCTGTGGCGCCACCGTGCAGGCCGCCCCGCACATCGGGCACATCCGGTCGGGGCTGAACTTCGACATCCTGCGCCGCTGGTTCACGTACCGCGGATACGACGTCACCTTCATCCGCAACGTCACCGACATCGACGACAAGATCATCAGGAAGGCCGACGAACAGGGTCGCCCCTGGTGGTCCATCGGTTTCGAGAACGAGCGTGCCTTCAACGACGGGTACAGCGCGCTCGGCTGCCTGCCCCCGACCTACGAACCGCGTGCCACCGGGCACGTGACCGAGATGGTCGAGATGATGCGCGGCCTCATCGAGCGCGGACACGCGTACGAGGCCGACGGCAACGTCTACTTCGATGTGCGCTCCTTCCCCGGCTACCTGCAGCTGTCCAACCAGGAACTCGACAACCTGCTCCAGCCCTCGGGGGACGGCGAGACCGGCAAGCGCGACCTGCGCGACTTCGCCATGTGGAAGGCCGTCAAGCCGGGCGAGCCGAGCTGGGAGACGCCCTGGGGGCGGGGACGGCCCGGCTGGCACCTCGAGTGCTCCGCCATGGCCCACAAGTACCTGGGTACCGCCTTCGACATCCACGGCGGCGGCCTCGACCTGATCTTCCCTCACCACGAGAACGAGATCGCCCAGGCCAAGGCCTTCGGCGACGACTTCGCCTCGTACTGGGTGCACAACGCCTGGGTCACCATGAGCGGCGAGAAGATGTCGAAGTCCCTCGGCAACTCCGTCCTCGTCAGCGAGATGGTCAAGGCCTGGCGGCCCATCGTCCTGCGCTACTACCTCGGCACCCCGCACTACCGCTCGATGATCGAGTACAGCGAGGAGGCCCTGCGCGAGGCCGAGTCCGCGTTCGCCCGGATCGAGGGCTTCGTGCAGCGCGTCGTCGAGAAGGCCGGGGGCGTCGTCGAGCCCGCCGCCGAGGTGCCGCCCGCCTTCGCCGAGGCCATGGACGACGACCTGGGCGTGCCGCAGGCCCTCGCCGTCGTGCACACCACCGTTCGGCAGGGCAACTCCGCCCTCGCCGCCGACGACAAGGAAGCCGCCGTGGCCCGCCTCGCAGAGGTGCGCGCCATGCTCGGCGTCCTCGGCCTCGACCCCCTCGACCCGCACTGGGCCGGGGACGGCGCAGACCGCGGCGAAGATCTGCACGGGGTCGTCGACAGCCTCGTACGACTGGTCCTCGACCAGCGTGAGGCGGCCCGCGGGCGCAAGGACTGGGGCACCGCCGACGCCATCCGCGACCAGCTCAACCAGTCGGGGCTCGTCATCGAGGACGGCCCGCAGGGGCCGCGCTGGAGCCTGGGCCCGCGCTGAGCATTTCCCCGCAAATTCCCCACAAACCCGCACATCTCCTTGATCGATTGTGCCGCCCGGGCCCCCGGGCGGCACACTCATAGACGTACACACGCACGCCTTCACACAGACAGGTAGGTCATGGCCGCTAACAACCGCCGCATGTCCGGCAAGAAGGGCGCGCAGGTCGGCAGTGGCGGCCAGCGGCGCCGGGGGCTCGAAGGCAAGGGGCCGACGCCGCCCGCCGAGATGCGCAAGGGCCACAAGAAGAACCGTATTGCCGGTGCGAAGGCCAAGCAGATCCAGCGGCGGCCCGCACCCAAGGGGCGCGGCGGGAAGGCCTCCTCCGAACTCGTCGTCGGGCGCAACTCGGTCGTCGAGGCGCTCCGCGAGGGCGTCCCGGCCTCGATGCTGTACGTCCAGCAGTTCATCGACAACGACGAGCGCGTACGCGAGGCGCTCCAGCTGGCCGGTGAGCGTGGCGGCATCCATCTCATGGAGGCTCCGCGTCCCGAGCTGGACCGCATGACCAACGGGCTCAACCACCAGGGGCTTGTTCTTCAAGTTCCGCCGTACGAATACGCGCATCCCGAGGACCTCGCCAACGCCGCCTACGACAACGGCGTCGACCCCCTCATCGTCGTCCTCGACGGTGTCACCGACCCGCGCAACCTCGGCGCCGTCGTCCGCTCCGTCTCCGCCTTCGGCGGCCACGGCGTCGTCGTGCCCGAGCGGCGCGCCGCCGGCATGACCGCCGGCGCCTGGAAGACCTCCGCCGGCGCCGCCGCCCGTACGCCCGTCGCCCGCGCCACCAATCTGACGCGCACCCTGGAGGCGTACCAGAAGGCGGGCATCGTGGTGGTCGGGCTGGCCGCCGACGGGGACGCCGAGGTCGGCGAGCTGCCCGCGCTCGGCGGGCCCGTCGTCATCGTCGTCGGGAGCGAGGGCAAGGGGCTGTCCCGGCTGGTCGGGGAGACCTGCGACCACCTCGTCCGGATCCCGATGCCCGGCGGCACCGAGTCCCTCAACGCCGGTGTCGCGGCCGGGATCGTGCTCTACGAGGCGGCCCGCCGACGCGCCTGAACACGCGTGCACGACGTCACCCGTACGGGCGGATCCGGGCGGGTGACGTGACCTTGACGCGGTCCGGACACATCCGCCAAGTCAAAGCAGTGTCCTAACCACACGTCACTCGGTTAGATGAGTGTGGACACCAGAACACCCCGCACACCCACGGGGGACCGCTCGTCGGGATACGACGACGCTCCCGCGCTGAGCATGGTGAAGGTGCCGAGCGATCCGGCGCAGGTCATCGTCAACCATGCGAGCTTCCGCGTGCAGTTGGGGGCCTCGACGCGGCGGGCGGCACCGTCGTCCCGCGTCGCCCGGCACCTCAGCGCTTCCGAGGACACGGCTCGCATCCCCGTCGTCGGCGCCGCCGGCGCCACGGCCGGCCGCCGCCGCCCGCCCGTCGTCTGGAGCGGGAAGTCCGCACCCGACGACACCGGCGCGCACCGGCTGCTCCAGGCCGTACGGGGCTCCAGCGTGCGCCACGGCGAACAGCCGCCGCCCGCCGACGCCGGAGCGACGCAGGTCATCCCCCGCATCGGCGACGACGACCTCGACTACGCCGGCAGCACCCTCGACCAGACCGTCGAGACGCCCATCGTCGGCAGCCAGCGCACCCACAGCCCCGACTCAGGCCGCCTCCTCCCCAACATGCGCACCGTCGGCAGCGCGTACGACGAGCCCGGGTACGGCGACTCCGGGTACGGCCAATCCGGCTATGGGGACGCCGAGTTCGACGAGGACGGCTACGAACGGCGCACCGGCGCCAAGCGTCACGCGGGCGACCCGGTCCGGCACGCCTACTACCCCGGCCGCCGGATGAACCTCGGCGTCGTCCTGCTCCCGCTGCGCATCTTCCTCGGCTTCATCTCCATCTACGCCGGCATGGGCAAGCTCTGCGACCCCGTCTACTTCGACGGCGGCAAACGCGGCTCCATGATGAAATGGCTCAACACCCTCCACCCCTGGGAAGTCGCCGAGCCACTACGGCAGTTCGCGCTCCAGCACCCCGTCGGCTCCGGCCTCGTCATCGCCTTCCTCCAGGTCATCGTGGGCGTCCTCACGGTCCTGGGCCTGTGGCAGCGGGTCGCCGCGGTCGGCGGCGCCCTGCTCTCCGCCGCACTGCTCGTCACCGTCAGCTGGAAGAGCGTCCCCGTCTACGACGCCCCCGACATCATCTACCTGGCCGCCTGGTCGCCGCTGATCATCGCCGGCGCCCCCGTCTACTCCATCGACGGCCGCCTCGCGGGCAGCGCCTGGCGGCGCCTCGGACCCCGTACGGACATCTGGGAGCTGCGCAGTTACGTCCTGCGCCGAGGCGCCCTCGTCACGGCCGTCGTCGTCGGACTCACGCTCCTCATCGGCTCGCTCCTCGGCGGCGCCGTCCGCGACGCAGACCGCGTGGTCGTCCCCGGCCCCGGCGAGGCCCCGCGCAACGAACTCCCCGGCTCTCCGCTCCCCGAGGAGTCCGGCGAACGGCAGGCCTCGAAGAGCCCCTCGGCGGCCACCAAGTCGCCGACCCAGGACGCCACTTCGGCCAGCCCCACGACCGGCGACGCGGCGACCACCCCCGAGGAGGCCCGCGAGAGCGGCAGCGTCACCGGAACCAGGCCCAGCCAGACCCAGGGCAGCGACGGCGGCGGCCAGGCCCCGCCGCAGCAGACCACCCCGGTCCAGGAGGCGCCCAGCACCAGCGCCGGACCGTCCTCGTCGGGCGGCTCCACGGGATCGCCGGGCGGCACCAGCGGCGGCTCCACGGGCGGCAGCACCGGCGGAAGCGGCGACGGCAGCACCGGGGGCTCCTCCACGGGGCAGCCGGGGCTGGTGGGTGGCCTTCTGGGCTAGCAGCGGTAGTTGAGCGAATGGGGTCCCGCGCTGTCACAGCGCGGGACCCCATTGACGTACGTACAAAGGCCTGTTGGTGAACCGTCGGCTCAACGGCCCAGCGCAGCCAGCTCCTTCGCGGCCTCCGTGAGGTCCTTCGCGGTGTCGATGGCGCGCCAGTAGGCGCCGTGCGGGATCGGGAAGCCGGCCAGGCGGCGTTCGCGGGCCAGGTGGGGGAACGTGGTGCGCTCGTGGTCGCCGCGCTCCGGGAGCAGGGCGGCGAACTCGGAGGAGAAGACGTACACGCCCGCGTTGATCTCGAAGGTCGACGGAGGGGACTCTATGAAGTCCGTGATGTGACCGAAGCCGTCCGTCTGGACGGCGCCCCACGGCAGCCGCGGACGGGCCAGCGCGAGGGTCGCGACGGCGTCCCGCTCGGCGTGGAAGTCGGCCATGTCGCGCAGCGAGAAGCGGGTCCAGATGTCGCCGTTGGTGGCGTACCAGGGCCGGTCCGGGGCGGGGAGGTGCGCGGCGGCGTACTTGAGGCCGCCGCCACGGCCGAGGGGCTCGGTCTCGACGACCGTCGTGACGTTCAGCGGCAGGTCGGTCGTCTCCAGCCACTTCTGGAGGACCTCGGCGAGATGACCGCAGCTGACGACGACGTCCGTCACGCCCTCCTCGGCCAGCCAGACGAGCTGGTGGCCGATGATCGGCGTTCCCGTGCCGGGGATCTCGACCATCGGCTTGGGGCGGTCGTCGGTGTACGGGCGGAGCCTGGAGCCCTGGCCTCCGGCGAGGACCACGGCTTGAGTGGGGCGCGTGGTGGCGTGGGGAGCGGTCATGCTCCGCACTCTACGGGGCGCTCCGCAGGGCGCTCCGCGAGGGCTGCGGGCCCGGTGGGGGCTGGGCGCGCAGTTCCCCGCGCCCCTGAAAGCTAGCCCCTGCGGGGCTGCTTCCAGGGGCGCGGGGCCGCTGCTAGCTGTGGGCAGCCGCCACCCCTGTCGCGAAGGACGTGTCGCAGACCGGGCGGGAGTACGACTGGGCTCGGGACGGGCCGTACACGCGGACCGCGGCGCGGCCGAGGGCTCGGGCGATCGAGGTGCAGTGCTTCGCCAGGGACGGGTGGCCGTTCACCGCCTGCTGGAGGTGGGTGAGGGCGGTGCCGGGGTCCTTGTCCTGGAGTTCCAGGAGCAGCTGGTCGCGCAGGACGTCCTGGGGAGCGGGGGCAGCGGCGGCTCGGGCGGCCAGATCCTCGGAGGACGCCGTGAGCACCGAGTCCGAGGGATTCCCCGACCAGTTGACTCGGGTGACCGCGAGGGTCCCGGACAGCACCAGGACGACGGGCAGGACAAGGGCGAGGCTACGGCCGATCCGGCGGGCGGGGCCACGGCCACTTCGCGTCAGTTGGTTAGTGGAGTGCTTCACGCGAGTGAGGGTAGCGCTCGGTGCTGATTTGGCGACATTTAGTCACCAATTTGGGGGATGAATTGGTGCCGTTCACTGGGTATGGCGTTGACGCACATGATTCGAAATGACCGGTGTGCCGGGGTATCGGGCGCACGGTTCATGGGTATGGGAAAGGGCCCCGCGGCAAGCTGCGGGGCCCCTCGCCGATCAGGTCGGGTCTCAGTCGGTGAGGCGCTCGCCCGTGGAGGTCGAGAACACGTGGATCTCGCCCGGACGCGGGACGACGTGCAGCGTGGCGCCCTTGTCCGGGACGGCACGGCCGCTGACGCGGACGACCAGGTCCTTGAGGTCGTCGCCGACCTTGGCGCTGCCGTAGACGTAACCGTCGGCGCCCAGCTCCTCGACGACGTTCACGGAGACGGCGAGACCGGCCGGAGCGTCCTCGGTGGCCTTGGTCAGGGCGTCGGCGGCGGCACCGTTGTGCTCGACGACGTCGAAGTGCTCGGGACGGACGCCGACCGTGACGGTGGTGTCACCCTTGTCGGAGGCGGCCTTGAGGGCCTCGCGGTTGACCGGGACGACCGAGTTGCCGAACTTCACACCGCCGTCGGTGATCGGGACCTCGATCAGGTTCATGGCGGGGGAGCCGATGAAGCCGGCCACGAAGAGGTTCTTGGGGCGGTCGTACATGTTGCGCGGCGAGTCGACCTGCTGGAGCAGACCGTCCTTCAGCACGGCCACCCGGTCGCCCATGGTCATGGCCTCGACCTGGTCGTGGGTGACGTACACGGTGGTGATGCCGAGACGGCGCTGCAGCGACGCGATCTGCGTACGGGTCGAGACACGGAGCTTGGCGTCGAGGTTCGACAGCGGCTCGTCCATGAGGAAGACCTGGGGCTCACGCACGATGGCACGACCCATGGCGACACGCTGACGCTGACCACCGGAGAGCGCCTTCGGCTTACGGGCCAGGTAGTCGGTGAGGTCGAGGATCTTCGCCGCGTCCTCGACCTTCTGGCGGATCTCGGCCTTGTTGACGCCGGCGATCTTGAGCGCGAAGCCCATGTTGTCGGCGACGGTCATGTGCGGGTACAGCGCGTAGTTCTGGAACACCATCGCGATGTCCCGGTCCTTGGGCGGCAGGTGCGTGACGTCACGGTCACCGATGTGGATCGAACCGGCGTTCACGTCCTCAAGACCCGCGAGCATCCGCAGGGAGGTGGACTTTCCGCAACCGGAGGGACCGACGAGGACGAGGAACTCGCCATCCGCGACATCGAGCTCAAGCTGGTCGACGGCGGGCTTGTCGCCACCCGGGTAGATGCGGGTCGCCTTGTTGAACGAAACAGTGGCCATGGTGATGGGCCCCCTTCTACCGGCAGGAACGTGCCGGACGATCCGTTGTAGGAAGGTGGTGTAGTCCACATACGCGGACTGGATCTGGACGGTACCTGGGGATTCGGGTTCTGTCAGTAGGTGGGGGAGTGTGAACTTCGCGGAAATTTTCGAGTCGACCGAGCAAATCACTTTTGACCTCGCCGCAAGGCTTCCTGCTTCATCACGCACCGCCGACGCGCACAGTCCTCGCGGACTGCGCCCGAACGGTCTTACACGCGCTCCACAGGCGTTCCGGCCGACGGCCCGTCGGTCCGTACCACCCGGCCGCACCTAGGCGGCCAGCGAGCAGTCATCCTCCAGCTCCGACGCCCTGATCACAGCCGGAACCTTCTTCGAGGGTGGCAGCCCGGCCGCCACCAGCCAGTACAGCCGTAGCCCCTCGTCCCGCAGGTTCACGGCGGCGTTCACATCCCGGTCATGGACGACCCCGCACTCGCCACACGTCCATTCCCGGACCGAGACATCCAACTTCGGACCCTTGGTGTGACAGGCGGAACAACGCCGCGTCGAAGGGAAGAAACGGTCGACGATCACCAGCGTCCGGCCGTACCAATCGCACTTGTACCGCAGCTGCCGCAACAGCTCACCCCACCCGGCATCGATGATCGCCTCGTTCAGCTTCGCCTTCCGCCGACGACCCTTGCCACGCGCCGGACGCATCAGATTCGCAACGGCCAGATCCTCCACCACGAGCACTTGGTTCTCGCGCACCAGGCGGGTCGTGAACTGGTCCAACAGGTCCCTGCGTACGTCACTGATGAGCGCGTAGAGCCGCGCGATCTTCCGCCTCACCTTGCCGCGGTTGGCCGAACCCCTCACCTTCTTGTGCAGCTCCCGCTGCAACCGGGCCAACTTCTCCGCGTACCGCCTCAGCAGACGCGGATGATCGACCTTCGTCCCGTCGTCGAGGGTGACGAGCGACGCCAGCCCCAGATCCAGCCCGACGGCCTTCGGCGCCCGCGACCCCGGCACGAAGGCGGCAGGCAGAGGCGCAATCCGCTCCTCGACGAGCGTCGACACGAAGTAGCGCCCGGCCCGGTCCCGCGTCACCGACAAGCGGACCGGCACGACCCCCACGGGTAGTGCCCGCGACCACCTGATGTCCAACGGCCCCGACTGCTTCGCCAACGTGATGAGCCCCGTACCCGGCCGCTCCGGATCCTCCACCCACCTGAAACCGGTCCGCACGTAGGTCGCCGAATCCCGAGAACGCCCCTTCTTCTTCCGGCGCGGATACTTCCCGGAGCCCTTGAAGAACCGGCCATAAGCCTGATCGAGATGCCGCAACGACTGCTGAAGCACCGTCGACGACACCTCCCCGAGCCACGCCGTCCCCTCCGCCCGCTTCCACCCCGTCAACGCCCGGCACGACTCCGCGAACCCCACATTCACCCGGTGCCGCTCCCACGCCCCGGAACGCAGCGCCAGCCCCTCGTTGTAGACCCACCGACAGGCACCGAACGTCTTCGCCAGCTGCTCCTCCTGCTCGGCGGTCGGATAGAACCGGAACCGGTACAGACGGTGCTGCGTGTCCAACTCCTTGACGTGCCCCTTGAGCGGGGTCGCCGTGCGCTTGTGGTGTTTACGACGGTCGCCGATCCCGAGGGCCTCGCGCTTGATGCGCTGGGCCTCCTCACCCGTCACCGCTTCCAGCTTCGGCTTCTCCGCCGACTCCCCCATGAACCCCTCCCCGACGATCCGATCTTCGGAACAGCACGTCAGAGCGATCAACGAACGGGTGCGCGGATGGTTACGTTTGGTTTTCGAGGCCGAGGTCAGGCACGAACTCCGTGGCTCGGAGGATCGCGCTCTGTGTACAGTGGTGCCGCCTTCGCGTACGGCGTTGTGGTGCGCGGTGCCGCCTTAGCTCAATTGGTAGAGCGGGATCCTTGTAAGATTCAGGTCGTCGGTTCGATTCCGACAGGCGGCTCAACAAAAGCCCAGGTCAGCCCCAAGCCGACCTGGGCTTCTGCATGTTCATACAGGTCCGTTACCTGCCCCGCAGCCGCCGAACCATCTCCAGCCCCGTCTCCTCCACCGGATCCCCGTCCTCGATGTTCCACAGGGCGTTCTGGAGTACCCGGGCCAGGGTCCACGCGCGGGCCCGCTCCCTGTCCAGGGACAGTACGTCCGTCATGGCGTCGAAGCGCCACGTGATGTCGTCGGCGTCGAAGCGGTTGCTGAGGGCCGGCCAGAGGTCGAAGCCTGGGTCTCCTGACAGGGGTTTTGGGTCGATGGCCAGCCAGGGGGCGCGGGTGGCGGCCAGGACGTTCGCATCGTGGAGGTCCCAGTGGAGGAGGCGGTCGCCCGGGTCGGCAGCCACTTCGCGCAGGGCTGCCGCGCAGTCCGCGATCAGGGTGCGCGTCATCGGGTCCGGGATTTGGCGGAGAGCCTTTGGTGTTCGGTCCAGCATTCGGGCGGCGATGTCGCCCAGGCGGCGGATGCCCGGTGGGGCGGGGACCGATGTGAGGTGGGACAGCAGGGTTGCGATGACCAGGGTCGCCTCGTGGGCGTCCGGGACCGTGGACAGCATTCGGGTGTGGTCCAGGCGTTCCAGGAGCATCGTGCCCGTGGTGGGGTCGTGGTTCAGGAGGCGTACCGCGTGGTTGCCGTTCCAGTGGTGGAGGGCTGGTGCCTCGCCTTCGCTCTCCTCGTCCAGGAGTTGGAGTTTGAGGGCGGCCGGGGTGTTGTCGGTGGTGACGACCGGGAGGACCAGGGCCGTTACGCCGTGCATTGAGGGGCCGTCCACGCGTAGGTTCCAGCGGTCGAGGAAGTCGGCCGTGCGGGTGGGGAGTTCGGTGATGAAGGCGCGGCCCGCCTCCCCGTTGTACTTGAGCTGTGTGGCGGCCAGTTCGGCGGGGATTTCCACAGGGGTGCGGGTCACTCGGCGACTGTATGTGCGTGCGTAAATTGGGGCATGCGATTTCCGGTCCGCCCGCGCGGGGTGTGGGCTTACGTCCGTAGTGCTCCGGGCACGTATGTGTGGCTGCTCGTGCTGTTCTTCACGACTGTGGCCGTGCATCACATGTCGGCGGAGTTCCAGGAGGAGTTCCTGCGGCAGCGGTCGACCAACATCAATGAGCTGTCGGACCATCCGGTGCGGGTGCTGATCTCCAGTGCGATGTGGATCGACGGGTGGTGGACCCCGTACGTCGTGCTGTATTCGGTGTTCCACGCGACGGTCGAGCGGTGGCTCGGGACCGTGCGGTGGCTGGTGGTGTGCGTGGCCTCGCATGTGCTGGCGACGCTGATCAGTCAGGGCGCGGTGTGGCGGGCGATCCGGGACGGTTCGGCGCCGGCCTCGGCGGCGGACACGATGGATTTCGGGGTGAGTTACGCGCTGGCGGGGGTGGTCGCCGTGCTGGCGTATCGGATCGGTCGGCCTTGGCGGTACGTGTATGTGGTGGGCGTTCTTGGTGTGTACGGGGTGCCGCTCGTCTTCTCTCGTACCTTCACCGATCTCGGGCACTTCACTGCGGCTCTTGTCGGGTTCTGCTGTTGGCCGTTGACGCGTGGGCGGGGTGGGGAGGTGCGGAATCCGAAGAAGACAATGGGGGCGTTGAGGCGTTAGCGTCCGGCGCTATGAGCAGCGGGATCGTCAATGGGCGGGTTTCCTTCTGGTACGCGGAGGACGGGCTGCCTGTCCCTCGTGCGCCTCTGGATGGGGATGTGACGGCTGACGTCGTCATCGTCGGGGGTGGTTATACCGGGTTGTGGACGGCCTACTACCTGAAGAAGGCCGCGCCTTTTCTTCGGATCGTCGTTCTGGAGAAGGAGTTCTGTGGGTACGGGGCTTCCGGGCGCAACGGGGGCTGGCTGTACAACGGGGTCGCGGGGAGGGACCGGTACGCGCGCGTGCACGGTCATGAGGCCGCCGTACGGCTGCAGCGGGCCATGAACGACACCGTCGGGGAAGTGGTGCGGGTCGTGGGTGAGGAGGGGTTCGACGCCGGTGTTCATCAGGGGGGTGTGCTGGAAGTCGCGTACACGCCCGCTCAGTTGGCCCGGTTGAGGGAGTTCCATGACGTGGAGGTGTCGTACGGGGAGGACGACCGTGAGTTGTACGGCGCCGACGCGACGGCCGAGCGGGTGCGGGTGGCCGGTGCTCTCGGGTCGTCGTGGACGCCGCACGGGGCGCGGGTTCATCCGGTGAAGCTGGTCAAAGGGCTCGCGGCGGCTGTTGAGGGGTTGGGTGTTGTCGTCTGCGAACGGACGCCTGTTACGGAGATCAGGGCGAAGCATGCGGTCACGCCGTACGGGACGGTTCGCGCGCCCTATGTGCTGCGCTGTACGGAGGGGTTCACGGCCTCGTTGAAGGGGCAGCGGCGGACCTGGCTGCCGATGAACTCGTCGATGATCGCGACCGAGCCGTTGACGGACGCCCAGTGGGAGGAGATCGGCTGGGCGGGGCGGGAGGCGCTGGGCGACATGGCGCACGCGTACATGTACGCGCAGCGGACGGAGGACGGGCGGATCGCGTTGGGCGGGCGCGGGGTGCCGTACCGGTTCGGGTCGCGGACGGACAACGACGGGCGTACGCAGGCGGCGACGGTCGAGGCGTTGCGGGAGATTCTCGTGCGGTTCTTTCCCGTGCTGCGTGATGTGCGGGTTGCGCATGCCTGGTCGGGGGTGCTGGGGGTGCCGCGCGACTGGTGCGCCTCGGTGACGCTGGACCGGTCGACCGGGCTCGGTTGGGCGGGGGGTTACGTCGGTTCAGGTGTCGCCACCGCCAATCTCGCGGCGCGGACGCTGCGGGATCTGGTGCGGCTGGATTCGGGTCAGGCGGGGCGTACCGAGCTGACCGGTCTGCCGTGGGTCGGGCACCGGGTGCGGAAGTGGGAGCCGGAGCCGTTGCGGTGGGTGGGGGTGCATGGGATGTACGCGACGTATCGGGCCGCGGATCGGCGGGAGTCGGTTGGGGGCGGGGTGAAGTCGTCGCGGCTGGCTCGGGTGGCGGATTGGGTGGCTGGGCGCTGAGGGGCCTCCGGAGGCGGCTGGTGGTTGGGTTGGTGCGGCGCCGTCGTGGCTGGTCGCGCCCACGCGGCGGAGCCGTAAATAGATACAGCCCCGCGCCCCTATCGGGGCGCTTTCGCGGCCGGGGTGGTTTTCCTCAACCGTGAGTCACGGCTCAAGCACCACCTTGCCCGTCGTGCCGCGGTTTTCGAGCGTGCGGTGGGCGGTGGCCGCCTCGGCGAGGGGGAAGCGGTGTACGGACGGGGTCAGGCGGCCGGTGGCGGCTTCGGTGAGGGCGCGGAGTTCGAGGGTGCGGAGGGGGTCGGGGCCGCCCGCCCTGCTCAGCATCGCCGGGCCGAGGACCTGTTCGGAGACGCCTTCGACGAGGTAGGGGTCGCCGTCGCGGATGCCTTCTCCCGACCAGCCGAAGACGAGGTGCTGTCCGGTGGGGGAGAGGAGGGAGGTGGCTTCGCGGGCGATCTCGCCGCCGACCCCGTCGAAGACGACGGTGGCGGGCCGTCCGCCGAGATACGCGCGGACCTTCTCCGGCCACGCGGGGTCCGTGTAGTCGACGGCGAGGTCGGCGCCGTTCGCCTCGACGAGGGCCGTCTTCGCGGGGCCGCCCGCGAGGCCGATCACGGTGGCGCCGGCGTGCCGGGCGTACTGCACGAGCAGGGTGCCGATGCCACCGGCGGCGGCCGGTACGACGGCCACGGAGTCGGGGCCGAGGTCGGTGAACTGCAGGATGCCCATCGTCGTACGCCCGGTGCCGATCATCGCGACGGCCTGGGCGAAGTCGAGGCCGGCCGGGATCTCGTGCAGGCGTTCCATGTCGGTGACGGCGAGTTCGGCGTATCCGCCGGGCTGGAAGCCGAGGTGGGCGACGACGCGCTTGCCGCGCCACAGCTCCGGGGTGCCTTCGCCGAGGGCGTCGACGGTGCCGGCGATCTCGCGGCCGGGGATGGTCGGCAGGGGGGTCGGCTCCGGTGCCGGGCCTTGCATGCCCTCGCGGAGGGCGGTGTCCAGGAGGTGTACGCCGGCTGCTGCGACGGCGATACGGACCTGGCCGGGGCCGGGGGTCGGGTCGTCCACCTGTTCGTAGGTGAGGTTTTCGGCGGGGCCGAAGGTGTGCAGGCGGATGGCGTGCATGGGGGTCCCCCAAGGGTGCGTGTGTCTTTTGGCGTGGTGTCGCGGGAGTCCCCACTCTTCAACCTCAAGCTTGCTTCAGGTCAAGAGGGTCGAGGGAGCTGAGGGGGCCGCGGGGGCCGAGAAGCTTTCTGGGGCGGCCGTGGAGTCGTCGGGTTCCCAGTGCCAGGGATACGGCCGTCAGCGCGCTGTTGAACGAGACCTCCGCGAGGACTCCCGGGGCGGCCACCTGGTCGCCGGCCAGGTAGACGCCGTCGCCGCGTTCGATCGCGGGGCGGTCGCGCCAGGTCGTGCCGGGCAGGTCGACCGCGCCGGTGCGGCCGTTCGAGGTGGCCTCGCGGCGCCAGGTGACGCGGTCGCGCCAGTCGTCGAAGGCCAGGTCGAGCAGTTCCTCGGCACGGGCGATGCCGTCGGCGCGGGAGGCGCCCGGGGCGATCGGGAACTGGCCCTGGAGGAGCTGCTCGCCGGGCGGGGCGAGGGTGTGGTCCTGTGCGGTGAAGCGTTCCAGTCGGCCGGGGGCGTCCAGGTCGGAGACGACGTAGGGGTCGCCGCGCCGGGTCCGTACGGCGAGGTCGAGGAGGACGGTACGGGCGCCGGTCCAGGTGAGGGTGTCGTCGCCCAGGAGGCTGCGGGCTGCGTCGAGGGAGGTGGCGACGATGATGGGGGTGTCCGTGGGGAGCGTGTCGACGCGGGACAGGGTCTCCATCCGTACGCCCAGGTTCCAGGCGCGGGCGGCCATCCGGTCGATCACGGTGGCCCAGCCGCCGCGTGGGTGGTTGGCCTCGGGCGGGAGGGTGGCGGCGCGGCGCAGGCGTTCCTGGACGAAGGCGGCGGAGAGGGTGCCGGGGGCGTGGTGGAAGAGGGTGACGGCGGAGTAGTGCGCGGCGGCCTGGGCGCCCTTCTCGCCCGCCTGCTCGGTGGCCCAGGTCATGAAGTCGACGTCCACGGGCGCCTGGTGGGCGCTGCGGCGGAGCAGCTTGAGCATCGCGAGGGGTGGGGTGCGGCGCAGGGTGCCCTGGTGGCGGAAGTGGAATCGGGCGGCTTCGAGGGGTGGGAGCGGGGCGAGGGGGCCGATGAGGTCGCGGCGGGTGAGCCAGGTCCAGTGCGGGCCGCCGCTGTAGAGGGCGTGCGGGCCGTCGTTCGTGCGGTACGGGCCCTCGGCGGTGCGGCCCCGGCCGCCGAGGGTGTGGTGGGCCTCGTACACGGTGACCTTGGCGCCTGCCTCCGCGGCGGCGATGGCGGCGGTGAGGCCGGCGAGGCCGCCGCCTATGACGGTGAGGGGGGTGTGGGGGCGGGTGTGGGTGCGGGCCATGTTCGGGGGCTCCTTCTGGTGGGTGCCTTTCTGGGTTCCGTCGGTACGACTGGTTGAGGGGTTCGGAATGTGACATGAAGGGTGGTTCGGTGTGCGTTTTCGCAGGTCAGGGGGATTGTCAGTGGTGAGGTGCAGTATGGGGGCATGGCTAGGCGTGTGGTGGGTGGAGCGGGTGGTTCCGGGGCCGGGGTGAAGGCTGCTCGGCGGGCCGAGGTGCGGTTGCCTGTGCTGGAGCCGTTCGGGGGCGGGGAGTTGGCGCCGGACGGGGACTATGACGGGCTGGAGTTCCGGGACGTCGACTTCGTGGGGCAGAACGGTGGGGGTGCCCGGTTCATGGACTGTGCGCTGACGGGGTGCGCGCTGGACGAGACCCGGTTGCACCATGCCCGGCTGCTCGACTCCGTCCTCACGGGCATACGGGGTGTCGGCACGAACCTTGCCGAGTCGACTCTGCGTGATGTGGAGCTGGTCGATGCGCGGTTGGGTGGGGTGCAGTTGCACGGGGCTGTGCTGGAGCGGGTGGTCGTGCGGGGCGGGAAGATCGACTATCTGAACCTGCGCAAGGCGAAGTTGAAGGACGTCGTCTTCGAGGGGTGTGTGCTGGTGGAGCCGGACTTCGGGGGTGCGGTGCTGGAGCGGGTGGAGTTTGTGGACTGTGTGGTGAAGGGGGCGGACTTCAGTGCGGCGACGCTGAGGGATGTGGATTTGCGGCGGGCTGCGGAGTTGGGGTTTGCGCGGGGGGTGGATCGGTTGGCGGGGGCGGTGATCAGTCCTGTGCAGTTGCTTGATCTGGCGGGGGTGTTTGCGGCGGAGTTGGGGGTGCGGGTGGAGGGGGTTGGGTAGTTTTTCTCGCCCCCGCCGCCCCTACCCGTCCCATCCTCGGGGGCTGCCGCCCCCGAACCCCCTTGTCCTCAAACGCCGGACGGGCCTGAC
>NZ_JBSFDA010000215.1:0-15506 GCF_053593675.1 Streptomyces sp. NPDC002156
CAACACGCGCGCGTCGCCCCCCCGTTAGGGGGGCCCCCGTCGCGGCCCGTTGCGCGCGGGCGGCCCCCCCGGCCGGGCCCCCCCCCCCCCGGCCCCGGGCCCGGCCCCCCACCAGTCTGACCGTACGTGCGTCAGCCGTGCACCCTGATCACCCGCAGCATGGGCGACGACAGGATGTCCTTCTCGCAGAACCGCGCGCTGACCCATTTCTCGGCCGAGAACAGCCGCGTCTGGTCCGCGAAGTGCGGCGAGTTGGCGTTCGACGACTGGGAGTACGTCAGCAGCGTGCGGGCCACCGGGCAGCGGCTGCCGTCCCAGCCCACGGCCTGGATGTGGCTGGACCCGAACGCGTTGTCCCGGTAGCCGCCGTTCGCTGTGTCCCAGATGGGCTCGATCTTGTTCCACACGCCCAGGGGCTCGGCACCGCCGCCGACGGGGAGGCGCTGACCCTTCCGTACGACGTACTGGTGCTCCCCGAGCCTGGAGTTCAGCGGGATGCTCGCCGCCCGCAGCTCCGTCACCGCGTCGGCGAGGGCCTTGGTGAAGCCCGGCGCGTCGGTGTTGAGCGTGTTCGGGGTGCCGACCGGGTCCGCCGCCGAGAACGGCACCTTCCAGAGTTGCGCGGCCGGCACGGCGCCGAGGAGCTTGCGCCAGAGCCGATCGAAGAGCAGCGCACCCCGGCTGTCGCTGTTCATGGTGCGGTCCCAGGAGGCCAGCACACCGCAGGCCTCGCTGACGTCAACTGCCGTTCCGTCAGTGCCCGTTGCCGTACCGCCCGGCAGTGCCGCGCATGCCCGGGCCGCGTCGGGCGCGGCCAGCGCACCCGTCGTCGAGCGGTTCGCGAACTGGAGCCGCTGGAGATCCGCGACCGTGAGTCCACCCTTCGCAGCCAGCGCCGCGACGTCCGCGACGGCACCGCGGGCACGCGGCGAGGCAGCCGTACGGACCGGGCCGAAGATCCGCTCGTAGCCGGTGATCGGCTGGTCCAGGTTGGCCAGCCACGCGCTGTTGTTGGAGTTCTCGACGTACGGCGTGTCCCGCAGCGTGGGCATGCGCGCGGGTCCGAATATCCCGGGCGCCACGGCGTCCGGGTCGTCGCCGATCGCGCAGTCGGTGCGTGAGCCGTCGAGGATCGCGACCCCCGCCGCCGGGTAGGTGACCCTGCCGAGCGGGGTCGAACAGGCTGCCGCCAACTCGTTGGTGACCCGGGGCAGTACCTGCGACTGGGCGAACAGGGAGTGCCCCGAGGAGTCGGCGGCGACGGTGTTCACCCAGGGGATGCCCTGGTGCTCGTCGAGGGAAGTGAGGACGTCGTCCGTGCCGCGCGCCTTGCTGAAGTCGAGCGAGGTGTCGTAGAAGCGCAGGTTCGCGGCGTTCGGGTCGTTGAGTGCGTACGCCGTTGTCGAGGTCCACGGCAACGGAAGCCCGGCGCTGGGCGACAGGATGACCGGGCCGTAGCGGGTCCACCACTGGGTGCGGGTCACCGGCGCGCCGTCCTTCACCGGGACGGTCACCGACCGGCGTGTCATCTGCTCCGGCTTGCCGTCGACCAGGTACGTCGTCGGGTCGGCGGGGTCCAGCTTCAGCTGGTGCAGGCTGAGCGGCACACCGGTGGACACGGTGTGGCTCCACGCCACGTTCGCGTTGTAGCCGATGGATATGGTCGGGGAGCCGAGCAACGACCCGCCCGCGACGTTCAGTTCACCCGGGATCGTCAGCTGGGACTGCCAGAACCGGCGTCCGCCCTGCCACGGGTAGTGCGGATTGCCGAGCAGCAGACCACGCCCGTTGGCCGTCGTACTGCCGTTGAACGCCACCGCGTTGGAACCCATGTCGGAGATGTCGAACAGCTCGCGCGCGCTCTTGGCGGCGGCGGAGGCGTCCGGAAGGGAGGAGCCGGCGGTGGAAGGGGCGGCGGCGGTGGCCGCGGCGGGTGGCTGCGCGCTGGTGATCTCGTTCACCATGCCGCCCTGGCCACCGAGCACGGCGAGGGCGTACGCGCGGGTCGCCACGTCGAGACCGGTCACCGGCCGGACCCAGGCCGCGCCCGCACACGCCGGGTCCTTGACCCGGTTCTGCTTCAGCCAGGCGTTGTAGCCGGCCGCCCAGCCGTTCATCAGGTCCTTGACGGCCTTGCTCGGACCCTGCGGCGCGGGCTGGGCGAGCAGCCGCTCGACCGTGCCGCTGTCCCGCACGCCACGGAAGTACAGGTCGCTGGAGAGGTTGTCCGAGGCGTCGGAGAGCGAGAAGTCGGTCGCCGCGTCCGGTCCGAAGTAGCGCGAGCGATCGCCGCGCAGGGTCGTGAAACCGTCGGCGAGCACGCACACCTGATCGGCGGCCTGCGCCCAGCCGTTGCCGAAGCCGAGGTTCGCGTAGTTCTTCGCGACGATGTGCGGGATGCCGTACTCGGTGTAGCGGATCACGGCCGACAGGCCGCCCTGGGACGGATGTTGCTGTGCCGCCTGTGCGGCTTGCGCCGCCTGTTGTTGCCGGCTCTGCGCCGTGGCGGCCGGCAGTGCTGTCGTGGCGGTGAGTAACGCGACGGCCGTAACGACGAGCCGTCTTGTGCGGGTGCGCATCGTGCCTCCCAACGTCATTGGGGGAAAGGGCGGTTGAGCGTACCAACGGGTATGTGCACTATGTGTGCGCTGACCTGCTTCGGTGCTTGACCTCCTTCGGGGCCGGAACCAGGATCACGGGTTATGACGCAGCAATACGGCAGCACGGTTGACGGGGTCCTGCGACGCAGCGCCCAGCGCGTTCCGGCGCGGGTCGCGGTCGAGTACCGCGAGCGGTCCTGGACCTACGAGGAACTCGACGAGGCCGTCTCCCGCGCGGCGGGCCTGCTGCGCGGCGAGGGCCTGGCCCCCGGCGACCGGGTCGCCGCCTACGGCCACAACTCGGACGCCTATCTGATCGCCTTCCTCGCCTGCGCCCGCGCCGGACTCGTGCACGTCCCCGTCAACCAGAACCTGACCGGCGACGACCTCGCGTACCTCGTCGACCAGTCCGGCAGCACCCTGGTTCTGGCCGACCCGGACCTCGCGGCCCAACTCCCCGACGGCGTACGGACCCTGCCGCTCCGCGACGCCGACGACTCGCTCCTCGCCCGACTCGCCGACACCGCCCCCTACGACGGTCCCGACTCGCGCACCGAGGACCTGGTGCAGCTGCTCTACACGTCCGGGACGACCGCGCTGCCCAAGGGCGCGATGATGACCCACCGCTCCCTGGTGCACGAGTACCTGAGCGCGATCGCCGCCCTCGACCTGAGCGCCGGCGATCTGCCCGTGCACTCGCTGCCCCTCTACCACTCGGCCCAGATGCATGTGTTCCTGCTGCCGTATCTCGCCGTCGGCGCCACGAACGTCGTCCTCGACGCACCGGACGGCGACGCCATCCTCGACCTCGTCGAGGCCGGCCGGGCGGACAGCCTGTTCGCGCCGCCGACCGTGTGGATCGGCCTCGCCAATCGCCCCGACTTCGCGACCCGCGACCTGAGCGGACTGCGCAAGGCCTACTACGGGGCGTCGATCATGCCGGTCCCGGTCCTGGAACGGCTGCGTGAGCGCCTCCCGAAACTCGCCTTCTACAACTGCTTCGGCCAGAGCGAGATCGGCCCCCTCTCCATGGTTCTCGGGCCCTATGAGCACAAGGGCCGACTGGACTCCTGCGGGCGCCCGGTGCTGTTCGTGGACGCACGGGTGGTCGACGAGGACGGCGAGGACGTACCCGACGGTACCCCCGGCGAAGTCGTCTACCGGTCCCCGCAGTTGTGCGAGGGCTACTGGGACAAGCCCGAGGAGACGAGCGCCGCCTTCCGCGACGGCTGGTTCCACTCCGGTGACCTCGTCGTCCGGGACGCCGACGGCTACTACACCGTTGTCGACAGGGTGAAGGACGTCATCAACACCGGTGGCGTACTGATCGCCTCACGCCAGGTCGAGGACGCCCTGTACACCCATGAGTCGGTCGCCGAGGCGGCCGTCGTCGGCCTGCCCGACGAGCGCTGGATCGAGGCGGTCACGGCGGTCGTCGTCCCGCGCGGCGAGGTCACGGAGGCCGAACTCATCGCCCACGCCCGCGAGAAGCTCGCCCACTTCAAGGCACCGAAGCGGGTTCTGTTCGTCGACGAGCTGCCGCGCAACGCGAGCGGGAAGATCCTCAAGCGGGAACTCAGGGACCGGTTCGCGGACTCCTGACCGTCAGCCCTCGCCGGCGCCCGGGCCCGCGCCCTCGTCGTCGCTCGTGAAGGCTATGTCCGCCGAGCTGACCGTCCCGGCGGTGCGCCCCGGCGCGGTCTGGTACTGCCAGTAGAGGTTGGTGTGGGAGATCACCTCGGCCGGGGCCGGCGCGCCGTACTCCGTGAGGTCCTGCGTGGTGTGGGCGTCGCCGACCAGCGTCACGTCGTACCCGCGCACGAAGCCGCCGTGCAGGGTCGAGCGGACGCACGCGTCGGACTGGGCACCCGTGACGACCAGCCGGCCGACCCCGCGCTCGGCGAGGACGGACTCCAGATCGGTGGCCTCGAAGGAGTCGCCGTACCTTTTGTGGACCACGGGTTCGGCGTCCCGGCGGACCAGTTCCGGCACGAACTCCCAGGGTTCGCTGTCGATCTTGAACTCGTCGCTGGAGTGCTGCACCCAGACCACGGGCACGTCCGCCGCGCGGGCCTTGTCGACGACGGTGTTGATGTTCGCGATCACCGCGTCGCGGTCGTGGGCACCGGCCACCACGCCGTTCTGGACGTCGATGATGAGCAGCGCGCTGTTCGGCCTGCCGGGCAGGGTCGTCATGGGAACCTCTTCGTCTCCTCGGCGCGGATCTTCCTCTCGCCGACCACACTAGAGCCGACCACTGACAACGGCACCTGACCTGCGAAATTCCTTGCCGACCGACGTCTCAGTCGGGCCGCAGATCCACCACCCGCCTGATCTTCCCCACCGACCGCTCCAGTGTCTCCGGCGCCACGATCTCCACCGCCGCCGAGATCCCGATGCCGTCCTTCACCGCCGTCACGATGGCGTGGGCCGCCGCGTCCCGGATCTCGGGGGTGGCGCCCGGGCGGGCCTCGGCGCGGACGGTGAGGAGGTCGAGGCGGGACTCGCGGGTCAGCCGAAGCTGGAAGTGGGGCGCCACACCCGGAGTGCGCAGCACGATCTCCTCGATCTGGGTGGGGAAGAGGTTCACCCCGCGCACGATCAGCATGTCGTCGCTGCGCCCGGTGACCTTCTCCATCCGCCGGAAGACCCGGGCCGTACCGGGCAGCAGACGCGTCAGATCCCGGGTCCGGTAACGGATCACGGGCATCGCCTCCTTGGTGAGCGAGGTGAACACCAGTTCCCCCTTCGCCCCCTCCGGCAGCACCTCGCCCGTGATCGGGTCGACGACCTCGGGGAAGAAGTGGTCCTCCCAGACATGCAGCCCGTCCTTGGTCTCCACGCACTCCTGGGCGACCCCCGGGCCGATCACCTCCGACAGCCCGTATATGTCGACGGCGTCGATCGCGAACCGCTCCTCGATCTCCTCCCGCATCCGCTCGGTCCACGGCTCGGCCCCGAAGATGCCGACCCGTAGGGAAGTACCCCGAGGATCGACGCCCTGCTTCTCGAACTCGTCGAGGATCGTCAGAAGATAGGAGGGCGTCACCATGATGATCCCGGGCTGCAGATCCCGGATCAGCTGGACCTGGCGGGCCGTCATCCCGCCGGACGCGGGGATCACCGTACAGCCGAGCCGTTCGGCGCCGTAGTGCGCGCCGAGACCGCCCGTGAACAGGCCGTATCCGTACGCCACATGGACCGTGTCGCCCGGCCTGCCGCCCGCCGCCCGGATCGAACGGGCCACCAGGTCGGCCCACAGGGACAGGTCGTTGTCCGTGTAGCCGACGACCGTCGGGCGCCCGGTGGTGCCGCTCGACGCGTGGATACGGCGGACCCGGTCCCGGGGGACGGCGAACATCCCGTACGGGTAGGTGTCGCGCAGGTCCGCCTTGGTGGTGAAGGGAAACAAGGACAGGTCGGCGAGGGAACGGCAGTCCTCCGGGTGTACGCCCGCCTTGTCGAAGGACGCGCGGTAGAAGGGCACGTTGTCGTAGGCGTACCGCAGCGAGGTCCGCAGCCGCTCCAGCTGGAGGGCGTGCAGGGCCTCCAGGCCGAGACGCTCGCCCGCGTCCAGCCACTCCGTCGCATCCGCCATCGGGCGTCTCCCTCACATCGCGGCCACCTGGTCCGGCACGGGCGACCGATCATTCGGTCGCCGGTGCTCGGGATCAGTAATCCAGGGGGGCCCGGCGCTCGCAAGAGGTCGTACTTCGAGGATTCGGTGCGTGTCGGCCCTCAGCAGAACGCGGGCCGGGTTCCGCCGACCGCCGGTTACGTTCGTCGGCGTGGACACCGAACTCCGTACCGTCAAGGCGAACGGCATCTCCCTCGCGTACCGGGCCTGGGGCCCCGAGGACGCGCCGCCCGTCCTCCTGCTCCACAGCCGCGGTGCCGACGGCGCGGACTGGGCCCCGGTCGCCGGACGGCTCGCCGCCGGGCCGCGTCGGCTGTACGCCCCCGACCTACGGGGTCACGGACGCAGCGACTGGCCGGGTGCGTACGCGTACGAGGCCATGCGCGACGACGTACGGGCCTTCCTTGACGTCCTGGGCATCGCCCGCGCGGATGTCGTGGCCCACTCCCTCGGCGGCGCCGTCGCGTATCTGCTGGCACAGGACGCCCCCGACGTCGTACGGCGCCTTGTCCTGGAGGACGTACCCGCGCCGTTTCCGCTCGATCCGCCCCGGGCGCCCGCCGAGCGCCCCGACGGCGACCTGCCCTTCGACTGGGCCATGATCCGGTCCACCGACGCCCAGCGGAACGCGCCCGCCCCCGTCTGGTGGGAACACATGTCCGGGATCACCGCGCCGACGCTGGTGATCGGCGGCGGTGCCGGCAGCCCGATCCCGCAGGACGAGGTCGCTGCGCTCGCCGCACGCATTCCCGGGGCCCGGCTGGTGACCGTCGACGCCGGGCATCTGGTCCATGAGACCCGCCCCGAGGAGTTCCTGGCCGTGGTGGAGCCGTTCCTCGGGGCGGACCGCGCTACTTCTTCTCCGGCCCGTACGCCGTCATGAACCGGTCGCGGAACTGGTCCATGCCCCACTTGGGGGCGTTGGCCGCGGGCTTGAGTCCGTCCGTCCAGCCCCAGTCGGCGACTCGGTCCAGCACCTTCGGGTCGTGGGCGACGATCGTGATCGGCACGTCCTTGTTGGCGCTGCCCCCGGTGACCGTGGGGACGGGCTGATGGTCGCCGAGGAGGACGAGGACGGTGTTGTCGTCGCCGTAGCGCTGGACCCACTGGACCAGGCTGTCCAGGGAGTACTGGATGGCCTTGCGGTACTCGGTCCGCACGCGCTTGGCGCTCTTCCAGACCTCGGTGGGGTTCGTACCCTCCGCCTTGATCTTGTTGAAGACCGAACCGTCCCCGAGGTCGTTCCAGTCGACCATGCGGGCGATGGGGGACCAGGGGTTGTGGCTGGAGGCGAGGATGATCTCCGCCATGATCGGCTCGCGGTCCTTCTTCCCGTGCTCCAGCTTCTGGAAGGCCTCCAGGGTGAACTGGTCCGGCACCGGTGTCCAGCTGAAGTACGGACCCTGGTAGCCGAGGTGCGTGGAGTCGTAGATGTTGTCGAGGCCGAAGTACTTGCCCTCGGGCCAGGACTTCCGGACACCGGGGACGATGCCGACCGTGCGCCAGGCGCCGGTCTTCTGGAAGTAGCTGGTGAGGGAGGCGCGGTCACTGGTCGTCACGGTCCGGTACCGCTGCTGGTTCTTGATCCACAGACCGGACAGGAACGTCGTGTGGGCGAGCCAGCTGCCGGCGCCCGTCACGGGTGACGTGAGCCAGCCGCTGCGCGCCGCGAACCCGGCCGACTTGAGCCTGGCGTCGCCCTCCTTGAGCGTCTTGTCGATCTCCGGGGCCATCGTCGGATCGTCGATCGCCACCCGGCCGTAGCTCTCGACGAAGGTGAACAGCACGTCCTTCCCACGAAGCCCGGTCAGCAACTGGTCGGACGGGGTGTTGGCGAAGGCGTCGACGTTGAGCTGCTTCTCGAAGACCTCGGCGTCCCCGAGGCCGTCGCGGACGTACTGCACCTTGTTGGTGAGGTACTGGGAGTAGCCCTTGGTGGCTATCGTCACGCCGCCTGCCTGCGCGCTCATGGTGAAGCAGACGATCCATGCGGTGCCGAGGACCAGCGTGCCGCGCACGGCCGTGGGGCGGTGCCGGGCCATCAGGTCGGCCAGCCGCACCATCGCGAGCGCGCTCAGCACGAGAACGGCGATCAGCAGGACGATCACGCCGATCACCACGAGCACCTCGCCCGAACGACCGAGCGAGTCCTTCAGGAAGTCCGCCCCGTTGCTCAGCAGAACCCAGTCGAAGACCAGGTCGAACGGCCGGGCCAGGGTCTGGTAGAAGCCCATGTCGAGACACTTCAGGACGGTGGACAGCCCGAGGAACGCCCCCAGGACGACGGCCGTGATCCGCCGCGCCTTCGACGGCAGTACGAGCAGGACGGCCGCAAGGAGGATCGCCTCGACAGGCAGACGGAGGAACGACTGCAGGGTGATCCGGTCGAGGCGGTTGGGCATGAGGAGCACGCCGACCACCAGCACACCGGCGAGGACACTCGTGCCCACCCGCACGGCACGTGCGGCGCGGGGGAAACGACGACGCCAGCCGAACCAGCCGGGGCGGACGGAAGAGGAGGCGGCGCTGTTCGGGTCGGGTTCGTCGGTGGCCGCGGAATCGGAGGCCGTCGTGTCGGCGGACTCGTCCGCCTCGTCCGCCGTCGTCGGCCCGGTCGCTTCGGCCGCTTCCTCGTGTGCCGGATCCAGGTCCTTCGGGGCGTCGGGCTCGGTGTCCTTCACCTCGGGAGCGGCCGAGGAATCCTCGGCCGTGGTCCCGTTCGGTGAGTCCGCGTCCGGCTCCGGGAGTTGACGAGGGGGCGTGAGGTGCGACACCGAAGTGTCCTTCCGTGCGATGACCGGTGGTGCGTGACGAAGCGGCCGAAACGGCCGACGTCGACACTACCGGTACGGCTCGCATTCACCTCCGGTTCAGTCCCGCGCGATCATTGACCCGACGTTGAACAAACCCTTACTGATCTGCGGCTACGGCCACTTCTCGCGCCCACCGGTAGTCCGCCTTGCCACTCGGCGACCGCTGGATCGCCTCCGCGATGACCAGCTGCCGGGGGATCTTGTAGCCCGCCAGCTGCGTACGGCAGTGCAGTTGTACGTCCGTCAGCGTCGGCCGCGTCGCGCCATCCCGCAACTGCACCACCGCCGCCACATGGTTGCCCCACGTCGCGTCCGGAACGCCGGCCACGAGCGCGTCGTACACGTCCGGATGGGACTTGAGCGCCTGCTCGACCTCCTCCGGATACACCTTCTCCCCGCCGGTGTTGATGCACTGCGAGCCCCGGCCCAGGACGATGACGACACCCTCCTCGTCGACCGTCGCCATGTCGCCCAGCAACGCCCACCGCTCGCCGTCCTTCTCGAAGAAGGTCTCCGCCGTCTTCCGGGGGTCGTTGTAGTAGCCGAGCGGTACGTGGCCGCGCTGGGCGATCCGGCCCACCTCGCCCGGGGGAACCGGCTCGTAGGTGGCCGGATCCACCACCTGGGTACGCGAGTTGACGCGGATGCGGAAGCCGCGTCCCGGGCCCGAGTCCTCGGTCGCCGTCCCGTTGAAGCCCGACTCCGACGACCCGAAGTTGTTCAGCAGCATGCAGTTCGGCACCAGGGCCTGGAACTGGGCGCGCACCGTGTCCGACATGATCGCGCCGGACGACGAGACACTGAACATCGACGAGCAGTCCGTGCCCTTCATCGGCCCGTTGAGCGCGTCGATCAGCGGACGCAGCATCGCGTCGCCCACCAGGGACACGCTCGTGACCTTCTCCTGCTCGATCGTGCGCAGTACCTCCTCCGGCACGAACTTGCGGTGGATCACCACCCGTTGGCCGAAGTTGAAGGCGATGAAGGCGGTCAGGGTCGAGGTGCCGTGCATCAGCGGGGGAGTGGGGAAGAAGGTGATCCCGTCACCGCCGGCCGCGACCCGCTCGGCGAGTTCCTGCGGAGACTTGACCGGCTCGCCCGTCGGGGCGCCACCGCCCAACCCCGAGAAGAACAAGTCCTCCTGACGCCACATCACCCCCTTGGGCATACCGGTGGTGCCGCCGGTGTAGATGATGAACTGGTCGTCGCCGGAACGGTCCGGGAAGCCGCGCTCGGGTGACCCGGCGGCCTCGGCATCGGCGAAGGCCACCGCGTCCAACTCGGGTGCGTGCGGGGCCGGTTCGCCCACCCTGATCAGGTGCCGCAACGCCGTGGCACGGGGCCGTACCCCCGCCACCCGCTCCGTGAACTCCGCGTCGAAGACCAGGGCGACGAGATCGGCGTCCCGGTAGAGATACGCCAACTCCTCTTCCACGTAGCGGTAGTTGACGTTGACCGGCACGATCCGTGCCTTCAGGCACCCCAGCACGGTCTGGAGGTACTCGATCCCGTTGTAGAGATGCAGCCCCAGATGCTCGCCCGGACGGATCCCGCTGTCGATCAGATGATGGGCGACCCGGTTGGCGGCGGCGTCCAACTCCGCGTAGGTCAGACGGCGTTCCGCGCCCGTGCCCGGATGGTCGATGTACATCAGTGCCGCACGGTCGGGCACCACGTCGACCACCGACTCGAACAGGTCGGCAAGGTTGTACTCCACCGCTCCTCCTGACCCCGGGCACTGCTTGCGGTTTGTCGGCTCGCCGGTCATCAGAGCAAAGGGCACGGCAACTGTGAAGGGGCCGCGTCGAAGAAATCTGACTACCTGTCAGAAAACCCTTGAAGTGCTTCCTCCGCTCCTGCAACCTGTTCTCGTTCTTTCACCTGTTCTCGTTCTTTCAGAGGGGAGACGGTCGATGGGTGGCACGGAACACCTGACCGTGCGGCGCGAGAACGCCACACTGGTCCTCACGCTCAACAGGCCGGAAGCCAAGAACGCGCTCTCGCTGCCGATGCTCGTCGGGCTGTACGACGGCTGGGTCGAGGCGGACGAGGACGACGCCGTCCGCTCCATCGTGCTCACCGGGGCCGGGGGCGCCTTCTGCGCGGGGATGGACCTGAAGGCCCTCGCCGGGAGCGGCATGGAGGGGGAGCAGTACCGCCACCGGCTCAAGGCGGACCCCGATCTGCACTGGAAGGCGATGCTCCGCCATCACCGCCCCCGCAAACCGGTGATCTCCGCGATCGAGGGGTACTGCGTCGCCGGCGGCACCGAGATCATCCAGGGCACCGACATCCGGGTCGCGGGCGAGTCGGCGACCTTCGGGCTCTTCGAGGTCAAACGCGGCCTCTTCCCGATCGGCGGCTCCACGGTCCGCCTGCAACGCCAGATCCCGCGCACCCACGCCCTGGAAATGCTGCTGACCGGCCGCCCGTACACCGCCCAGGAGGCCGCCGCCATCGGCCTGATCGGACACGTCGTCCCCGACGGCACCGCCCTCGACAAGGCGTTGGAGATAGCGGAACGGATCAACGCCTGCGGCCCGCTCGCGGTGGAGGCAGTCAAGGCCTCCGTCTACGAGACCGCAGAACTGACCGAGACCGACGGCCTCGCCGCCGAACTCAAGCGAGGCTGGCCCATCTTCGACACCGCCGACGCCAAGGAAGGCACCCGTGCCTTCGCCGAGAAGCGCCCGCCCGTCTACAAGCGGGCCTAGAGCCTGCCCGGCGGATCATGCCGGAGACGCGGGGCTTGGCACGCACATCTGCGTCAACGAGGCGCCGTTGCTTTCCTCCAGCCTGATCCGCCGGACAGGCCCTACCGCGAAGGAGCACCCCGGGATGACCACCGAAGTCCTCAAAGCCCCCCTGGTCGTCGAATTCCCCTTCACCCGCTCCCTGGGCCCCGTCCAGAGCGCTTTCCTCACCGGCCTGCGCGAACAGGTCGTCCTCGGCGTCCGCACCACCGACGGCCGCACCCTCGTCCCACCTGTCGAGTACGACCCGGTGACCGCCGACGAGATACGCGACCTGGTCGAGGTCGCCCCCACCGGCACGGTCACCACCTGGGCCTGGAACCACGCCCCACGCCGGGGCCAGCCTCTCGACACGCCCTTCGCCTGGGTCCTGGTCCGCCTCGACGGCGCCGACACCGCCCTCCTGCACGCCCTCGACGCCCCCGGCCCCGACGCCGTGCACACCGGCATGCGCGTCCGCGTCCGCTGGGCGGCGGAACGGTCCGGCGCGATCACCGACATCGCCTGCTTCGAGCCGTACGACAGCCCGGACGCCGGTGAACCGCCCGACCACGACGGGCAGTTCGAGGACATGGTGACCGGCATCGTCGCGCAGGCCCGCCTCGACTACACCTACTCGCCAGGCCGTGCCCAAACCGCCTACATCAACGCCCTCGCCGACCGGCGGATCGTCGGCGAACGCTGCCCGTCCTGCCGGAAGGTGTACGTCCCGCCGAGGGGCGCCTGCCCCACGTGCGGTGTCGCCACGTCCGAGCAGGTCGAGGTGGGACCCGGCGGCACGGTCACCACGTTCTGCATCGTCAACATCAAGGCGCGCAACCTCGACATCGAAGTGCCGTACGTCTACGCCCACATCGCCCTCGACGGCGCCGACCTCGCCCTGCACGGCCGGATCGGCGGCATCCCCTACGACCAGGTGCGCATGGGGCTGCGCGTCGAACCGGTCTGGACGGAAGGGGGCCGCTACCCCGACCACTACCGGCCCACCGGCGAACCCGACGCGGACTACGAGACGTACAAGGAGTCGCTGTGACACGCGAGATCGCCGTCGTCGCCTTCGCGCAGACCGAACACCGGCGCACCAGCGACGAGTTGTCCGAAGTCGAGATGCTCATGCCGGTCCTGCACGAGGTTCTCGACCAGACCGGCCTGAAGACCAGCGACATCGGCTTCACCTGCTCCGGCTCCTCCGACTACCTGGCCGGCCGCGCCTTCTCCTTCACCCTGGCCCTCGACGGGGTGGGCGCCTGGCCGCCGATCTCCGAGTCGCACGTGGAGATGGACGGGGCATGGGCGCTGTACGAGGCGTGGACCAAGCTGCTGACGGGTGACACCGACACCGCGCTGGTCTACTCGTACGGCAAGTCCTCGCCGGGCTCGGTGCGGGACGTCCTGACCCGACAGCTCGACCCGTACTACGTGGCGCCGTTGTGGCCGGACTCCGTGGCGCTCGCCGCACTTCAGGCGCAGGCGCTGATCGACGAGGGCCACACCGACGAGCCCGCGCTCGCCTCCGTCGCCGCCCGGAGCCGGGCGGATGCGCAGGCCAACTCCCATGCCCAGCTGCGGGGTTCGGTGCCGCAGGGGGAATATGTCGTACGCCCCCTCCGCACCGGCGACTGTCCGCCGATCGGGGACGGGGCCGCCGCCGTGATCCTCGCCGCCGGTGAACGTGCCCGGGAACTGTGCGAGCGGCCCGCCTGGATCCGGGGCATCGACCACCGCATCGAGGCGCACTCTCTGGGCGTACGTGAGCTGACCGACTCGCCGTCGACGCGCCTCGCCGCCGAGAAGGCCGGCGCCTTCGAATGGCCCGTGGACACCGCCGAGCTGCACGCGCCGTTCACCTCGCAGGAGGTGGTGCTGAGGAAAGCCCTGCGGTTGGGCGACGAGGTCCGCGTGAACCCCTCCGGGGGTGCCCTTGCCGCCAACCCGATCATGGCCGCAGGGCTCATCCGCATCGGCGAGGCCGCAGCCCGTATCCACCGGGGCGAGTCCGACCGGGCCCTCGCCCACGCCACCTCCGGGCCCTGTCTCCAGCAGAACCTGGTCGCCGTACTCGAAGGGGAGCCCCGTCATGCCGAGTGAACCCGTGGCGGTCGTCGGGATCGGCCAGACCAAGCACGTGGCTTCCCGACGGGACGTGTCCATGGCCGGGTTGGTACGGGAGGCCGCTCAACGCGCCCTCGCGGACGCCGAGTTGACGTGGGCCGACATCGACGCCGTCGTCATCGGCAAGGCGCCCGACTTCTTCGAGGGCGTCATGATGCCCGAGCTGTATCTCGCCGACGCGCTCGGTGCCGTGGGCAAGCCGATGCTGCGCGTGCACACGGCCGGCTCGGTCGGCGGGTCCACGGCGCTCGTCGCCACCAACCTCGTCAGGTCCCGCGTCCACGCGACCGTCCTCACCCTGGCCTACGAGAAGCAGTCCGAGTCCAACGCCATGTGGGGACTGTCGCTGCCGATCCCCTTCCAGCAGCCCCTGCTGGCCGGGGCCGGCGGCTTCTTCGCCCCGCACGTCCGTGCGTACATGCGACGCAGCGGTGCCCCCGACACGGTCGGCTCGCTGGTCGCGTACAAGGACCGGCGCAACGCGCTCAAGAACCCGTACGCGCATCTGCATGAGCACGACATCACGCTGGAGAAGGTCCAGGCCTCGCCCATGCTGTGGGACCCGATCCGCTACTCCGAGACCTGCCCCTCCTCCGACGGCGCCGTCGCGATGGTCCTCACCGACCGCGCCGGAGCCGCCCGCTCTCCGCGCCCGCCCGCCTGGCTGCACGGCGGCGCGATGCGCAGCGAACCCACGCTGTTCGCGGGCAAGGACGCCGTGTCGCCGAAGGCGGGCCGGGACTGCGCGGCCGACGTGTACCGGCAGGCCGGGATCGCCGACCCGCGCCGGGACATCGACGCCGTCGAGATGTACGTACCGTTCTCCTGGTACGAACCCATGTGGCTGGAGAACCTCGGCTTCGCGGCGGAGGGCGAGGGCTGGAAGCTGACGGAGTCCGGGGTCACAGAGCTGGACGGGGACCTGCCGGTCAACATGTCGGGGGGTGTTCTGTCCACCAATCCGATCGGCGCCTCGGGCATGATCCGCTTCGCGGAGGCGGCCCTTCAGGTGCGGGGGCTGGCCGGAGAACACCAGGTGGACGGGGCTCGCCGGGTCCTCGGGCACGCCTACGGCGGTGGCTCCCAGTTCTTTTCCATGTGGCTCGTCGGCAGCGAACCGCCCACCTCCTGAAGCATCCCCCTCACGTGGCCTGTCGGCGGCAGGGAGCGATGGCTAGGCTGACCGCGGACGACGAAACCGGGAGGAGCACGGACGTGGCCGAGAGCACGATCCAGGAGCACCCGCTCGCGGGCTGGGACAAGCCGGAGCTGGACCTCAGCAACGCCGACTGGCAGTCCAGCAGCAGTGGGCGGGGGGATGTCCAGATCGCCTTTGTCGAGGGATTCATCGCGATGCGCAACAGTGGCCGCCCGCACAGCCCTTCCCTGATTTTCACGCCCGCGGAATGGGGCGCGTTCGTGTCGGGGGCACGGGAAGGGGAGTTCGACCTGACCTGATGCTTTCTCGCCCCCGCCGCCCCTACCCGTTCCCATCCCTGGGGGCTGCGCCCCCAGACCCCCCTTTCGGCCTGAACGGCCTCGTCCTCAAACGCCGGACGGGCTGAAAGACCAGGAGCGGGGGTTCGGGGGC
>NZ_JBSFDA010000216.1:0-15477 GCF_053593675.1 Streptomyces sp. NPDC002156
GAGTATCGAAAGACTTGACAGCGGCGCATTCGGAATGAATCTCAACGCGGCCCGCGAGTTGTTCTCGGCGGAAACCACGTCCCGATTGTTGCGGAACACAGCGCGCTTCCTCGTGCTTGGATCCCAGCATCCGGATCTGACGGTCAGGCAACTCGCCCAGATCGTTCGTGCCGGCGACGAGGGCCGGACCAAAGCTGACAACACCAAATCCGACAACAACGGCGGTGACATTCGCCGCTTCCAGCTGCCGCTCGAAGATTTCGACATCAGCGTGGCTCCGCTCTGGCGGGCGGCGATCGACCACGTCAGTCACGCCCTGTCGGGAGCAAGCCTCGCCCTGCGATTGGCGATCCGCGACAGCGGCGCCGGTGAACTGGTCGCCGAGACCGGCAATCCTGAGCTGCTGGATGCGATCAGGGAGAAGCTCACCGAGCTGGTCACTGCGTATCAGGCAAAAATTCCGATGGTCGTCGTCACGTCCACCCGGGCCGCGTCCGGATACAAGGACGACGAACTGGCGGCTGTCCTTGACGATCCGTTCTGGGAGGACTGGGTAGATCAGCTCGCCGATGCGACCGCCACTGTGCTGCCGCAGCGAGGCGACTCGGTGGCTTCGGAAGCATCAGAAGCGTCAAGTGTCACGGCTGGACGAGCGGCTCCCGCCGCGGACGGAACCTCTCTGCGGTCCGTTGTGCTGACGGCCGTGGCCAAGGCCTTGGCCGAGATCGCTGAAGGTGATCTGCTCGTGGAGTTCCATGAGTCCGACGGTCCCCTGATGACGCGTAGATTCCCCGTGCTGCTTGATGATGGTGATGTCATCGGGCTGAGCCCGGAGCGAGCGGCCGAGTATGCCTCGCTGGCCGGACACCCCCGGTTCAGCCGCTTCTTCGATGATCTTCCGATCCCGCAGATCCGTGTAGGTGTGTTCCGCAGCCACGCGGAGCTGGTCACCGAGCCCGCTGCGGGTGTCGGCGTACCAGAGGACGGACTCGACATCCGTGTCCTCATCGCGGGTCGTGAGCCCGGCGATTGCGTCGTCCGCGTCCGGGTGGAGTCGGCGGACACCGTTGATGTCGACACTGAGGCACTGGCCACCGCCATCGCCGAAGAGATTGCCGGAGCCGGCGTCCCTGCTCCCGGCCGCGAGCGTCGAGAGGCATTCACTCTGCGTCGCGCCGACCGGGTCACGTTGACGCCCGGCGAAGAGGAATCCATCCGAGCCCGCTACGGGCACGACGCCCAGATCCTTCCGCTTGCCCCCTTGCAGCGCGGATTGTTCTATCACCTGCTGCGGTCCCGGGAATCCGACGACCACAACACCTACGTCTCGCAGATCACCCGACAGGTCGCGGGAGATCTCGACCCCGGGCGGATGACGGCCTCCATCGCCAGTGCGATGGAGAGGTACCCCAATCTCCAGGCGGCGTTCGTCCCTCCCGGGGACGTGCAGGTGATCCCGTCCGGTGTCGAAGTCCCGGTACGGGTCATCCGCTTGGACGAGTGGGGTGGCCGCGGGGTCGATGTGGAGCAGTTCCTGGCGGCCGAGCGAGGTGAGCCGTTCGACTTCGAGGTCCCGCCGCTGATCCGGTTCACGCTGCTCGAACACGGCCACCAGGCGTGGACGTTGGTCATGAGTTTTGAACACATCCTGCTGGACGGCTGGTCCATCAACGCGCTGTTCGCCGAAATCCTCAGCATCTACGCCGATGACGGATACGTCGATCGCGTGCGACCGGCGTCTTTCCGCTCCTACCTGGACTGGGTCGACGACCAGGATCCCGCTACCGCCTATCGCGCCTGGGACGGCTACCTCGCGGAACTGCCTGGTCCGACGTTGCTGTGCCCTGAGTTCGTCGACCTCGGTGACGCACAGAGCGAGACCGGTGAGCTGCACCTCGATCTCAGCCCGGCAGAGGCCGCGATGGTGTTCAGCGCTGCACGAGACGCCAAGGTCACGGTGGGTACCTTGCTGCAGACCGCCTGGGGGATCGCGCTCAGCCGGCTCACCGGCAGCAACGACGTCGTATTCGGTAACACGGTTTCCGGTCGGCCGCCTTCGTTGCCCGACGCCGACCGAATCATCGGGCTGCTGTTCAACACGGTCCCGATGCGGGTGAGTCTGCCCCCGTTCGAAACGAATCGGCAGCTGCTCGCCCAGGTCCAGTCCGAGCAGCTGCGCGTCATCGACCATCCGCAAGCCGCTCTGACACAGATCCAGACCAATGCAGGCGTTCCTGTTCTGTTCGACACGCTGTTCGTGGTGCAGAACGTGCCGCTCGGCCAGGCCGCGGGGCAGGACACAGCCGGGTTGCAGGTCGTCGACGCGAAGGTCGATGACGCGACACACTACCCAGTGACGTTCGCGGTCGACCCGGAAGAACGCGACGGAGCGGCGACCGTGCACGTGCGCCTGTCCTACCGCCGGGACGTTTTCGATGCCCCGGCCGCGGAGCTGTTGCTCAAGCGCTACGTCCAGGTGCTCGTTTCCCTTACTCGCCGGCTTGACGAGCCCGTTGGTACGTTGTCCGCCCTGTTGCCGGGCGAGACTGCCCCGCATACAGGTATCGCCGCTGACCTCATCCGCGACATCGAACCTGTCACGGTCGCCGAGTTGCTGCACCGGCAGGTGCGGCTGTCCGGATCGGAGACGGCGCTTGTCGCCGGCGATCGTCGGTTCACCTTCGCGGAGTTCTTCGCCGAGGTGAACCGCTACGGCCGACTTCTGCTCGACGAGGGAGTGCGCCCAGAGCATCGGGTCGCGCTGCTGCTGCCGCGCGACGAGCGCACTGTCATCGCGATGTTCGCGGTGTTCGCCATTGGAGCCGCCTACGTCCCGGTGGACAGTGAACTGCCGGACGAACGGATCGGCTACATGATCGAGGTCGCTGAACCGACCGTCACTCTGGTGACCGATCGCGACGTGGATCGGCTCACCGGCGCCGTCGGCAAGGTGATCAACCTGGAATCCACGACGACGGTGGATCGCCTCGCGCAGACCGGAACAGCTCCGATCACGGCAGCGGAACGCGGCGGGGAGATCTCGCTCGACAACCTCGCGTACATCATCTTCACCTCGGGAACCACCGGACGGCCCAAGGGAGTCGCCGTCGGCTACCGCGGACTGACGAACATGTACGTCAACCACGTCGAGAAGATCTTCGATCGGGTGGTGGACCACCAGCGCGGGCGCCGTATGAAGATCGCGCACACGACGTCCTTCTCCTTCGACGCCTCGTGGGAGCAGCTGTTCTGGCTGCTGAACGGCCACGAGGTGCACGTCATCGACGAGGAGATGCGACGCGACCATCAGCGGCTGCTGGCGCACTACGACGAGGTCTGCATGGACGGGTTCGATGTGACCCCGTCCTACGGGCAACTGCTCGTCGAAGAAGGGCTGCTCGAGCGAGACCGGCCGGCCGGCCGGTCCGTGTCCTCCGATGCGCCCGGTGTCGTCTTCGTCTCCCTTGGCGGCGAGGCCGTCCCCGACCGGCTGTGGCAACAGCTGCGCGGCGCACCCGGAGTCGAGTCGTACAACCTCTACGGACCTACCGAGTACACCATCAACGCCCTCGGCGCCGACCTGGCCGACAGCACCGACTCGAGTGTCGGGACGCCGATCTTCAACACCCGGGCCTACATCCTCGACGAGAACCTGCAACCTGCCCTTCCGGGTGTCGCCGGCGAGCTCTACCTGGCCGGCGAAGGAACCGCGCGCGGATACTGGGGCCAGTCCGCGCTGACCGCCGAGCGTTTCGTCGCCTGCCCGTGGGAGCCGGCGGAACGCATGTATCGCACCGGAGATCTCGCCCGGTGGAACGAGGCCGGGATGATCGACTACCTCGGTCGCGCCGACGAACAGATCAAGATTCGCGGTTATCGCATCGAACCGGACGAGATCCGGGACGTGGTGCAGGAGTTCCCCGAGGTGACGCGCGCCGAAGTGGTCGCCTTCGAACACGCCACCGGGCTACAACTGGCCGCCTACTACCGCACGACCGCGGACCGCGACATCAGTGAGTCGCTGCGCAACCATCTGGCCAAGTACTTGCCCGACTACATGGTCCCGGCAGCCCTTGTCCCGGTGGAGTCCTTCCCCCTCACCCCGACCGGCAAGCTGGACCGCCGGGCGCTGCCCGCGGCTGACGTGGCCGCGTCCGGAGTCAGCGCGGGCCGGGCACTGGAGTCGGAGACGGAGCTGGCGGTGGCCGCGATCTTCCGTGCCGTGCTCGACCTCGACGAGGGACTGGTCCTGGGCGCCGCAAGCGACTTCTTCCGGCTGGGCGGGCATTCGCTCGCGGCAATGCGGCTCGCGTCGCAGATGAATCGCGCGTTCCCCGTGAACATAGCGATGCGGGACGTCATCACCGCTTCGACGATCGGCGAACTGAGTGCGGTGGTCGACAAGAAGACGCAGCCGGGCGCCGATGCCGAGGTCGACATCACCGCGATCGCGACCCGGTTCACCCAGTCCCTGAACGGCCGCACTCTGTTCTGCGCGCACCCGAAGTTCGGCGCCTCGTCCATGTACTCGGAATTGTCGGGATACCTCCCGGACGGGGTCGGGCTGGTCGGGATCGATGATCCGGCGATCATCGGCCTGGAGGTCGAGTTCGATGACCTCGACGACCTCGCCTCGACCTATGCCGACGTCATCCAGGGGCTGCAGCCGGCCGGACCGTACGAACTGCTGGGTTGGTCGTACGGCGCACACATCATGTTCGCCGTGGCGCGCCAGCTTCTCTCCCGAGGGGAACACGTGGGCCCCCTGGTGATCGTGGATGCCATGCCTGCCGGTTCGGAAAACTCGACGGAGCTCGTCGTACGACCGGGATCTGCCGAGTCGATGCGTGACGAAATGCTGAAAGCGTTCGGCGAGGAAGCGTTCAACGAGTTGCTCGCCGACGCGAAGCAACTCAAGGCTGTCGAGACGGCCGGCCGTCGTTGTGATGTCCTGACGTCCGCGCCGACGCGGGGCAGTCTCGACATCGAGACGCTCGTGATCGCGTCATCCGCGACTCACACGCCCCGAGTGGCGGAGCTGGGCCGCGAGGACACGCTGGGATGGGACGGTCACTTGACCAACTTCTCGTTCTTCGTCGCTGAGGACGAAGACCATCAGTCCGTCCTCGAACCCGGTTCCGGTCTGCTGAAGTGGGGCCCGCTGCTGACGAACTTGTTGGACGGCTGAGCGGATTTCGTGGTCTGGTGCAGTACGGCGAGCCGTACTGCACCAGACTCGGAGCCGATGAGCCGATGGCTCAGGTGATGGCGGCAGCGTCTTGCAGGCTGTCGAACAGGGCCGCGCGGCGCATGTAGGCGCGGGCGGTGTCGAACTTCTCGGCGGTGCGGCGCAGTTCGTCGAAGTTGTGCCGACGCACCTCGGGGTCGCGTTCCTCCAACAGCCGTTTGTTGGCGATCGTCTGGGCCTGTACGTAGTTCACCGCGGCATGGCGGCGCTGGCGGCTGTAAAGGTCGAGCAGGTCGTCGCCGGCCTCACCGGCGATCACCTTCGCGAGCTTCTCCGTCAGGTTGATGGCGTCATGGATGCCGCCGTTCATGCCCATGCCGCCGATCGGGTTGTTCACGTGCGCGCTGTCGCCGGCGAGCAGGATGCGCCCCTGACGGAAGGTCGCGGCCACGCGCTGACTGACTGGGTAGACGTTGCGGTACTCGACGTCGTACGAGCCGGTCTTCGGGAGGAACTTCTGCAGCCGCTGCTCGACGCGCGCCGGCGACAACGCGGTGGCGTCGTCCTCGTCGTGGCCGATCGGCAGAATCACTCGCCAGAGCCCGTCGGGCGTTTCTCCCCGCACCTTGAACACGTTGGCCCACTCATGGGGGTCGGAGAAGTAGTTGCGAAACGCCAGCTCCGGCTTGACGGTCTTGAGGTCGAAGCTGGTCGCGATCTTGATGAACCGCTCCGGATAGGTGAATCCCTCGAATTCGATGCCGGCGAACTTGCGCACCGTCGATCGGCCACCGTCACAGCCGACGACGTAGGCCGCCGCCATGCGTTCTGTGCCGGCGGGTGAGGTGTACTCCACCTCGATGCCGCTCGCGGTTTCGGTCAGACCGGTCAGCGTGTGGGAGAACCGCACGTCGAAGTCGGATTCGTTCGCGTATTCCGCGGCGATGGCAGCGGTCAGCTTGTACTGCTCGTACTGCAGTACGTACGGGAACCGGATCTCGTCCTTGAGCCGGCCGAGATCGAACTCCGCCACGAGCTCTCCGGTCGGCCGGTCGTGGAAGCGATAGGTGCTCGAGAGCAGACTGTGCGCCCGGATCTTCTCGGTGACGCCCAGGGCGTCGAGCATTTCAAGTGTGCTCGGATGAATGGTCGCCGCGCGCTGATCCTGCACCGGCGCCGGCTCGGACTCGAGAACGGTCACCGGGATACCGCGCCGATTCAGCGCCAGCGCGCAAACCATTCCGACGGGGCCCGCGCCCACGACGAGGACACGTGTGGTCTTGTTCGACATGCGTCTAGTTCAGCTCGCGCTGCAGGCGCTTGCTGACCTTGCCGACCGCGGTGTACGGGAACTCGTCGACGACCTCCACGACATCGGGGAGCTTGAACGTGGCGAGGCCCTTGTCGCGCAGGAACTGGCGCAGCTTGCCCAAGGTGAGCTCGGCCGCGCTCTCCGGCGTCCGGGGAATCAGGTACGCTTTGACACGTTCGCCGAGAACCTCGTCATCGACGCCGACGACGGAGACGTTGTGGACGCCGGCATGAGTGAGCAGCGCGTTCTCCAGCTCCTCGGGCGCGATCTTCTCGCCGCCCCGGTTGATCTGGTCCTTCGACCGTCCCACGACCCTGATGAAGCCGCGCTCGTCCCGCTCGACGATGTCACCGGTGCGGTAGAAACCGTCGCTGGTGAACGCCAGCGCGTTCTGCTCGGGGTTGCGGTAGTACCCGCGAATCACCGACGGCCCTCGGGTCAGCAGGTGGCCGGGTGCACCGGGTGGCACGTCGTTGCCCTCGTCGTCGATGACGATGCACTCGTCGGCCGCCGAGGCCGGCCGGCCCTGGTACCGCACGCTGGTGGCCCGATCGACGTCGGCGGGATTGCTGACGACGAGGCCCTCGCCCATTCCGAAGCTCTGCGACAGCTGCACGCCGAACTCCGGCTCGACCCGCGACGCCACGGACTCGGTCAGCTTCGCGCCGCCGCACATGAGAATCTTCAAGCTGGAGAGGTCATAGCGCTTGCGGAGTGAGGAGTTCAGCCAGGCCAGCAGGATCGGGGGCACCAGCGAAACGCGGGTCACCCCGTGCTTCTCGATCAGCGGGAACGCCGTATCGGGGCTGCCGTTCGGTGCGATCACGATGGTGGCGCCCACGCTGAACGCACCGAGGAATCCGGGCGAACGCGTCGACATGCTGTGGCAGATCGGAATGACCAGCAGATGCACGGTCTGCTCGGTGATGCCGCGTTCCCCAACGCTTCGCCGCAGTGCGTAGCCATACGTCTGGTGAGTGTGCGGCATCAGCTTCGGAACGCCCGTCGTGCCGCCCGACATCTGCAGCAGAGCGACGTCCTGTGGGCTGCACCGTCGCGCGTGCTCGAGCGATCCCTTCGACTGCAACGCCTTGTACTCAGCGCCGCCGCCATCACGTTCGAGCACTACGGTGTGCTCCAGATGGGGCCAACGCTGCTTCAGGTCGGCGGCCATCGCGGCGAGATCGGTGCCGCTGTCCGAGTCGACCGTGATGTAGGCACGCGCCTCGGTGATCTCGACGAAGTGCTCGATCTCGGCACGACGGTGCGCGATGGGAGCGACGACGGGAACCGCCCCGAGCTCCCACAAGGCGAAGACGAAGGCAATGTACTCATAGATGTTGGGCAGGTGTACCACCACCCGGTCGCCACGGCTCAGCCCCAGATCCTGCAGACCGGCAGCGAGGCGCAGGACCTCGTCCGTGAGCTGTGCGTAGCTCAACTCGGCTTTGCGGTCGATGACGGCGAGTTTGCCGGGACAGCGCTCCGCGGTGGCGAACAACAGCTCCGGCAGCGTCTGATCGCGCCAGTACCCCTCGGCGACGTACTTGGCTGCCGTCTCCGACGGAAACGGAACGACCCCGTCAAGGGCCAACGGTTCGATGCTCACTTGGTTTCCCTTCGAGGAGCTGCATCCCAGCCCAGAGAGGGTAGGCTACCCTAACTCCACGATCGGCGGTGCTGGATCCGGCCCGCCAGGGGACGCGCACAGTGTCGATCCGCGGAGCCGACCGAGGCGGCCCGCGGCGCGCGGGATGCCGTCGGATTGGGTGAGGGTCGGCAGTCCTCCGGATCGTCACTCGTCGTGACTGCTGCACGTCGTCAGACGGGCACGGACAACGCGTCGCCGTGTCTCCGACGGGGGCCACCGTCTCGCACTCCCCGGCGCGCGCCGCGGTCGATGCGCGTGGCCGTCGGCCAATGCACCCGGCCCGTGTGTCCCCCTTCTGGGCGCGGTGGTCGCGGACTGCCAGGCTGATGTACTCCGCAGACGCGCCCGGGGGAACCCGCCCCGGCGGACACCGGATGCGAGGACCTCCAGGAGGCGCCGTGAAGTCCGTGAAGCGGTATTCCCTTGTCGCCGTCGTCTCGGGGACGGCGGCCTTCGCCCTGGTGCTGGCGTCCGCGCCGACGGCGACCGCGGACTCCCTGCCGTGCACGCCCCAGACGCTGGGGAACTGTCCGGCACCGGGGACGTACGCCCCCGGCGGTGACGGGGTCGTCCGCGTGGAGCCCGACTGGAGTCTGCACTGGTCGTGGTCGGTGGTGGAGAAGCCGCCGTCCGGCCAGGTGCCGCAGTACCTCCACGTATACGTCACCTACCGCAACGACAGCGACCGCGTCCTGTACTTCACCTGCCGGGGCTGGGAGGACCCCAAGCTGTCCAAGGAGTGGTTCCTGCGCGACGGCCGGAAGATCGGGTACGTCGCCGCCGACGCGACCCTGTGCAGCACCCACCCCGAGACCGACTTCACCCTGGGGCCGGGGCGCAGCTTCGTCTCCTGGGCGACGTTCCACAACGTTCCGTGGAAGGGCGACCGGATCTCCGTCGAGTGGGGACGCCTGGGCAGCAGCAGGTACCTGGATCCCTACTGGCCGCTCAACCGATGAGCGCTCGTCACCCCTTCACCGCGCCGGAGGTGAGTCCCTGGACGATGTAACGGCTGGCGAAGGCGAAGAGCAGCATCGTGGGTGCGATGGTGAGGACCGCCGCCGCCGACATCGAGCCCCAGTCGATGTTGAAGCTGGAGATGAAGCCGTTCAGTGCCGTGGGGACGGTCTTGTTGGCGTCGCTGTTCATCAGGGTCACCGACAGGAACAGCTCGTTCCAGCAGTTGACGAAGTTGAAGATGAACGCGGCGATGATGCCGGGCTGCATGACCGGCAGCAGCACCCGGAAGAGCGCCCCGAGCCGTGAGCAGCCGTCGATCATCGCGGCCTCCTCCAGCGCGTCCGGCACGTTCTCGAAGAAGCCGCGGAGCATCACCGTGCAGAAGGGGATGCAGACCGCGACGTACACGAGGGTCAACCCGAACCGGTTGTCGACGAGTTGGAGTTCCGTCATCAGCATGTACAGCGGCCCGAGCGCGATGAAGGACGGGATCATCTGGGTGACCAGCGCCGCCATCAGGAGCGCGGTCTTGCTCCGGAACTCGAAGCGCGCAAGGACGTATGCCGACAGGAGGGAGATGACGGTCGCCACCACGCCGGCGACCGTCGCGATGACCAGGCTGTTGGTGAGGTAGACGCCGAACTGTGCCTTGCTGAACAGGCCGGTGTAGTTGGCGAGCGAGAAGTGCTCGGGCCAGTAGGCGATCGAGGGGCTGAAGATCGTCCCGGGGCTCTTGAGCGAGGTGATGGTGATCCAGTACAGCGGGAAGACCGTGACGATCAGCCAGCCCGTCAGGAACGTGACGCGGACGGCGCGTCCGGCGGTGGACTCCTTGTTGATCATGACGTCTTTCCGTTCCGCTCCCGGGTGGCCGTGAGGTAGAAGACCGAGAAGACCATCAGCATGGCGACGACGATCAGCCCGACCGCCGAGGCCTTCCCGTAGTCGCCCTGCTGGGTGATGGAGATCATCCAAGTGGTCACGATGTGCGTCTCGTTGGACGGGCCGCCGCCGGTCATGCCGAAGATGATGTCGGGGAAGTTGAAGATCCAGATGACCCGGAGAAGGACCGTCAGTGCCAGCGTCGCGCGGATGGACGGGATGGTGATCTGGAAGAGGGTACGGACCTTTCCGGCGCCGTCGAGCGCCGCCGCCTCGTAGATCTCGTCGGGGATCGACTGCAGCGCGGCCAGGATCATGATGGTGAAGAAGGTGACCCCGTACCAGATGTTGGCGATGACGACGGCGGTCATCGCGGTCTTCGGGTCGGCCAGCCACGGGATCGGGGTGTCGATCAAGTGGGCTTTTTCCAGCAGGTCGTTGACGACCCCGAACTCGCTGTTGAACATCCAGCGGAACAGGATGCCGATCAGGAACCCGGAGATCGCCCACGGGAAGAAGATCAGCGCCTGATAGAGCCCACGGAGGCGGAACTTGCGGCGCAGCCACAGGGCGATGGCAAAGCCGATGACGAACTGGGGCACGATCGAACCGACCACCCAGACCGCGGTGTTGCCGAGGACCGTGTAGAAGACCGGGTCGTCCAGGATGCCCTTGAAGTTCTTGAGGCCGACCCAGGAGGTGTCCGTGAGGTCGTTCAAGTTCCAGTTGCGGAAGGCCATTTGACCGCCCGCGATCATGGGGTAGTAGACGAACACCGCGACGAACAGGGCGGCCGGCGCCATGAACGCCGCGATGCTCAGGCCCCGGCGGCCGGTGAAGACCGGCCTGCGCGGGCGCGGCGCGGGCGCCGAGGTCTTCGCGGGTGGCGGGGCCACCTGCCGGGGCCCCGCGTCGGTGGTTGAGGGATTCACGTCCGGCCTTCCCGCCAGCCCTACTGGCTCTTCCACTTCTCGGTCCAGTAGGTGTCCCAGCCAGCCAGGAGCTCCTTGGGCGTCATCTTGCCCAGCAGCACCTTCTGGATCTCGGAGTCGGACTTCTGGATCCACTCGGTCCACCAGGAGGAGTTACGGGGCTGGGTGACCGTGATGTACGTGTCCGGGTTCTCGGTCATCTTCACGTAGCTCGCCCAGGCGCCCGTCTTGTAGAACGTGTCGGCGGCGGAGCTCTTGAGGATGGGCACCAGGCTGTTTTTCTTGTCGAAGGTGGTGGCCGCGTCGCCCTCGGAGAGGAACTTGACCAGCTTGACCGCCTCCGCCTTGTGCTTGCTGCCGGACGCGATGCCCCAGCCCGCGGTCGCCACCGGCTGAACGGCCTTGCCGCTGGGGCCGGTCAGCAGCGGGGCCGTATTCCATTGCTCCGTGGTGATCGACTTCGACTCCGCCACCGTGGCGATCACTTCGGGGTCCTGGAGGAGGAAGGCCGTCGAGCCGTTGGAGAAGCCCTCGACCATCTCCGGGTAGCCCCAGGCGACGGACGACGGCGGCGACGCCTTCTTGAAGAGCTTGAAGTACGTCTCCAGGGCGGTGAGCGCCTCCGGTGCCGAGAAGATCGTCTTCCCGTCGGTCAGTTTGAACCCGTTGTCCCGGTCGATCTTGTCGGCAACATACGCCTCGATGACCGCTACGGCGTTGCTGTTGGCGTTCGTTCCGCCGCGGAAGGCGTAGCCGTACCGTCGCTTGTCGGGGTCCTGGATGGCGGTGGCCTGCTTCAGCAGGTCGTCCCAGCTCGCGGGCGGGGCGCTGAAGCCGGCCTCGGAGACCAGGTCGGTGCGGTAGTAGAGGCTGAGGCCGTAGAAGCCGTACGGGATGTAGTACGTCCGGTTCTTGGAGTCCTTCGAGTACTTGACAGCGTTGTCGGTCAGCGCGTCCCAGCCGCTCCAGCCCTTGAGGGGCTTGCTCATGTCGTAGAGCCAGCCGTTGGTCGACCACGGCCCGGCCGTGATGTCCCGGACCTCCATGGTGTCGATGCCGCTGCCGGACTGGAGCATCTGCTGGATCTTCTGGTCCGCCTGTTCGGTGGGCGGGGAGATCAGGTCGACCTTGATCTTGGGGTTCTGCTTCTCGAACTGGCCGATGAGGGTCTTCAGTACGGCCGTACGGGCCGGGTTGGTGAGGCTCTCGACCATGTGGAGCGTGACGGTTCCGTCGCTCGTGCCGGAGCCGCCGCCGACGGCACAGCCCGACGCCGTCAACGCGGTGGCGAGCCCGAGGGCGACCGCTGCTGCCTTTCTGCTGCTCAACACTGTGCTCTCCCAGTTCCGGGGGGTCTGTGATGGATCTGATGGATCTGATGGATCACTGCGATGTGAGGTGTGCGTCGTGCTGGGTGCGGGCCCATGCACCGAGCACCGGAACGCAGTGCTCGGCGAAGTACTCGAAGTCGGCGGCCGTGTTGTACACGTGCGTCGACAGCCGGAGGTAACCGATGCCTCCGAAGCTGGTGAAGGCGGCCTCGACGCCCAGTTCGGCGGCGACGCGGTCGCGCAGGGCGTCGGCGGCGGCGTGCGTGGTGCCGAGGCCCTCGGGTAGCCGGACCAGGCGCAGCGCGTTGACCGGCATGCCGACGTCAACTGAGCTGCCCTCCCCCGTGAGTTCGGCGAAGGCGTCGCCGACGATCCGTTCCGCGTAGTCGGCCAGCGTCCGCATGTAGGCGCGTGCCGTGTCCCAGCCCCAGGTGTCCTCGACGAAGCCGAGGGCGGTCGGCGCGGCGAGGTAGCTCGTGACGTCGACGGTGCCCTGGGTGTCGAAGCGGGCGGGGTACGGCTCCGGGGCGCCCCACGAGTCGATCAGCGGGTGGAGGTCGTCGCGGAGCGGACCGCGGGCGACCAGGGCCGCCGTACCGCGGGGCGAGCAGCCGAACTTGTGGAGGTTGCCGACCCACACGTCGCAGTCCAGTCCCGCGAGCGGATCCTCGGCCAGTCCTGGCACATGTGCGCCGTCCACCAGCAGCGGGATGCCGCGTTCACGCGCCACGCGTCCGATCCGCTCCACCGGCATCCAACGGGCGGTCGCCGAGGTGATGTGGTCGAGGACGATCAGGCCCGTCGCGTCGGTGATCCCGGCGAGGATCGCCTCGTACGCACGGTCCTCGTCCGCGTCGAGCGGAACGTGCGCGGTACGGACGGTGCCGCCCCAGCGCCGCGCCAGCCGCTGCGCGCCCATGGTGACGGCGCCGTAGCCGTGGTCGGTCACGAGGACCTCGCCGCCCGGCCTCGCCGGTACGTTCGTGTAGACGACGCTCGCGCCGCCGCTGGCGTTCGGCACGAGGGCGAGGTCGTCGACGGCGACCCGCAGGAACGCGGCGACCTCGGTCCGGGCGGCCGCGACCCGGGCCGACAGTCCCGGGAACCACACGCCCGGCGAGCGGTCCATCTCCGCCCGCAGCCGGTTCTGCTCCTGCTGTGCGACGACCGGAACCGCCCCGAACGACCCGTGGTTGACGTGCTTGTGCGCGGGGTCCAGCGACCAGGCCTCGGCTGCCGGTCTTCCGTCGGCGAGCAGCAGGGGGCTCGGCGCGGTGGTGACAGTGCTGACATCCAGCTCGCTCACGTATGACTCACGATCTCCCTGGCCCCACGACGGCAGGCCCACACATCGGACGGCGATGAAAATAGGTCAGATGACTTGCGGCGCATCGTGGCATCGACACCCTGGGACAGGCAAGAGTCCGGGGGTGCCGACATCAGACGGTCACGCGCTACAGAGGGGCGATCCGCACCCGTATCGCATCCTTGAGCACCCAAGAAATGCCCTCTTACCTGCAAAGATGTCGATGGATGGGACTCGGTGGCACAATCCGCGAGGCGGCGTGCGACTTGATGGCGTCGTGACCGACCGATTACGTCCTCGAAATAAGTCATTGGATGACTTGAGGGGAGATGCCGTAACTCATCAGATGACTCTGTATGCTGCCGAAGGCCGAGCGAAGCGGCCGAGTCCTCAGGAGGGGAAGAATGTCCGCAGTTGACCAGGCGTTCCACGGACTACGGCACATGATCTCCACCGGCCGCCTGGTGGCCGGGCAGCGCATCCCGCCGGAGGGCGAGCTGTGCGAGGAACTGGGCGTCTCCCGGGGCTCCTTGCGCGAGGCCGTACGAATGCTCGCGGCCCTGCGGGTCATAGAGCCCCGGCACGGCTCGGGCACCTATGTCTCACAGCTGCGGCCGGAGGACATCGTGGGCAGCCTGTCGCTCACGGTCGATCTGCTGCCGCTCGCCGGGCTGCTGGAGATGTACGAGATCCGGCGGATCCTGGAGTCCCATGCGGCGGCGCAGGCGGCGGCCCGGATGACCCCCGAGACACTGAAGTCGATCTTCGAGCACATCGAGGCGATGGAGGCGACCGAGGACCCGGAGCGGGTCTCCGCCCTCGACCAGAGCTTCCACGCGGAGATCGCCCGCGTCGGCGGCAACCCCACGCTCGGCTCACTGCTCGGGGTGTTCCGGGCCCGGTCCCGCGCCTATCAGGTGTTCACGCTTCCCGACGGCCCGCACATCAAGCGCGCCAGCGACGAGGACCACCGCGCGATCGCCACGGCACTCGCCAACCGCGATCCCGTCGCCGCCTCGGGCGCGGCCGCGGCCCACGTGGCCCATACGGAGAAATGGCTCACGGTCTTCCTGCAGCAGCAGCCGCCGGCCGCCGGCGGTGACGCGGGTGCCCAGGAATAGCTGTCCCGGTCCGCGTTGTCCGGTGGTCGCCGCCGTGGCCGGGGCAGCGCGCGGTGCTGTTCATTCGGACTGTCCCTCGGGCCGGTCATGGCTGGTGACCAGGTGTTCCAGGCGGTCGAACCGGTCGTGCAGGGCGCGGGCGGTGTCCTCGCACAGTTCGTGGGCGGTGTGCGCAAGACGATGCCGGCGTTTCTCCTCCCGGCCGACGAACCAGGTGGCGAGGGCCGCGGTGACCATGCCGTACGTGGTGATGCCGACGACCATCACCACGGCGCCGACGATCCGGCCCCAGAGGGTCACCGGGTAGAAGTCTCCGTATCCGACGGTCGTGGCCGTCTCGACCGACCACCACAGGGCCTTCGGGTACGACGTCAGGTTGGCGCCCCTGGCCCCCTCCTCGGCGGTCACGACCGCCCACGAGCCGAGGAGCATCACCGCTCCGAGGGCCGCCGTGGCGCCGCCCGCCGCCTTCAGATGCAGCGAGCGGCCCTCACGGCCGAGGAGGAACTCGACCGTCCGGGTCCAGAACTGGGGCAGCATGCCCCGGATCCTGCGGGACGGACGGCGCGCGGGCCGTGCGGGCGCGCGGCGGGGGCGGGCGTGTCATTCCATCGGCCGGTGGCGGGCCGCGTCGGTAGGGGCGGAGAAGGAGGCCCGCGCGGGCTCGGGGCGGCGCTGCTTTCCTCGCCCCCGCCGCCCCTACCCATTCCCATCCCCAGGAGCTCCGCCCCTTCGACCCCACCAGGGGGCACAGCCCCCTGGACCCCCGGCGGGGACTGCGTCCCCTGCACCCC
>NZ_JBSFDA010000217.1:0-15107 GCF_053593675.1 Streptomyces sp. NPDC002156
TCGCCCCCGCCGCCCCTACCCGTCCCATCCCTGGGGGCTGCGCCCCCAGACCCCCCTTTGTCGCGCTGAACGCGCTCGTCCTCAAACGCCGGACGGGCTGAAATGCCCCCGGATGATCGTCAGTACCTCGTCCCGGATCTTCTCCATCGTTGCCTTGTCTCTCGCCTCCGCGTTCAGGCGCAGGAGGGGCTCCGTGTTGGAGGGGCGGACGTTGAACCACCAGTCCGTTGCCGTGATCGTCAGGCCGTCCAGGTCGTCCAGGGTCACGCCCTCCTGGCCCTCGTACGTCGTCCTGATCGCGGCCAGGCGGGCCGTCTGGTCGGTCACCGTGGAGTTGATCTCGCCGGAGCCCGCGTAGCGGTCGTACTGGGCGACCAGGGCCGACAGGGGGCCGTCCTGGCCGCCGAGGGCGGCGAGGACGTGGAGGGCGGCCAGCATGCCGGTGTCGGCGTTCCAGAAGTCCTTGAAGTAGTAGTGGGCGGAGTGCTCGCCGCCGAAGATCGCGCCCGTGCGGGCCATCTCCGCCTTGATGAAGGAGTGGCCCACGCGCGTGCGCACCGGTGTGCCGCCCTGTTCGCGGACGACCTCGGGGACCGACCAGGAGGTGATCAGGTTGTGGATGACCGTCCCGGAGCCGCCGTTGCGGGCCAGTTCGCGGGAGGCGACCAGGGCCGTGATCGCCGACGGAGAGACCGGGTCGCCGTTCTCGTCGACGACGAAACAGCGGTCCGCGTCGCCGTCGAAGGCGATGCCGAGGTCGGCGTTCTCCTCGCGGACCCGCTTCTGGAGGTCCACGATGTTGGCCGGGTCGAGCGGGTTGGCCTCGTGGTTCGGGAAGGTGCCGTCCAGCTCGAAGTACATGGGGACGACGGTCAGGGGCAGGCCGGCGAAGACCGTCGGGACGGTGTGGCCGCCCATGCCGTTGCCCGCGTCGACGACGACCTTCAGGGGGCGGACGGAGGTCAGGTCGACGAGCGAGAGGAGGTGCGCCGCGTAGTCCTCCAACGTGTCACGCTGTGTGATCGTTCCCGGAGTCACGGGCTCTGTGTCCGGCTCCGGTGCGCCCTCGTCCAGCCAGGTCTCGGTCAGTTCGCGGATCTCGGTCAGGCCCGTGTCCTGGCCGACCGGTGCCGCGCCCGCCCGGCACATCTTGATGCCGTTGTACTGGGCCGGGTTGTGCGAGGCGGTGAACATGGCGCCTGGCAGGCCGAAGGCGCCCGACGCGTAGTAGAGCTGGTCCGTGGAGCACAGGCCGATCTCGGTCACGTCGACACCGCGTGCCGCCGCCCCGCGCGCGAAGGCCCGCGACAGGCCGGGCGACGAGGGGCGCATGTCGTGTCCGATCACGATCGCGTCCGCCCCGGTCACCTGGACGAAGGCAGCGCCGAACAGTTCCGCCAGCGGCTCGTCCCACTGGTCCGGGACCACACCACGTACGTCGTACGCCTTCACGAGCTGCGACAGATCTGCAGACACGGCCAACCTTCCTGAACGTCCTATCGGTCACCCCAAACTACCCGCCCACACTGACACCCCGCCGACCGGAAGTCCCTGGTCACGCGCCCACCCCAACGTTCTTGTCCTCACGGCAGCATCCAGCCCAGCACCACCGTGCTCTGCCCCACCACGATCAGGCACATCACCAGCAGCAGTCCCAGACTCCAGGGCAGTACCTTCCGCAGCAGGTCCCCCTCCCGGCCGGCCAGCCCGACGGCCGCGCACGCGATGGTCAGGTTCTGCGGCGAGATCATCTTCCCCAGGACACCGCCCGAGCTGTTCGCGGCGGCGAGCAGTTCCGGGGACAGCCCGGACTCCCGTGCCGCCGTCACCTGGAGGGCGCCGAAGAGCGCGTTCGCGGAGGTGTCCGAGCCCGAGACGGCGACGCCGAACCACCCCAGTACCGGCGACAGGAAGGCCAGCCCGGCGCCCGCCGCCGCCACGAAGTGGCCGATGGTGGCGGCCTGTCCGGAGAGGTTCATGACGTAGGCGAGGGCCAGGACGGACGTCACGGTGAGGATCGCGAACCGCAGTTCGTAGACGGTCGCCGCCCATTCCTTGACCGCCACGCGCGCGTGGACCCCGATCACGGCCGCCGTGCACACCCCGGCGAGCAGCACGAGCGTGCCGCCGGTCGAGACGATCGGCCAGGTGTAGACGTTGCCGCCGACCGCCTCCCCGTCGGGGTTCACGACGTTCAGGAAGGGCCAGTCGTACGTCTGGGTCGCTCCGGCGAGCCAGTCCTTGACCGCGGGGATCTGCGCGACGGAGAAAATGGCGACGATCAGGGCGTACGGGGCGTAGGCGCGCAGGACTTCGGGGCGCGGGTCCTCCTCGTCGAGGTCCTCGCTGCGGACGCCGGTGAGCACGGCGACGCGTACGGGTTCGGCGGCCGGCCTGCGCGCGTGCGGTACGGCCATCAGGGCGCCCGCGCCCGCCAACGCGGCGCCGATGTCGGCGAGTTGTGCGGAGACGTAGTTGGAGGCGGCGAACTGGGCGACGGCGAAGGCGAATCCGCAGGCCACGGCGGGCACCCAGGTCTCGCGCAGTCCCCGTCGGCCGTCGACGAGCCAGACGAGCACCAGGGGGACGACGAGGGCGAGGAGCGGCGTCTGGCGGCCGACGACCGAGGCCACCGAGTCCAGTGGCAGGCCGGTGACTTGAGCGAGTGTCACGACCGGTGTGCCCATCGCGCCGAAGGCGACGGGCGCCGTGTTGGCGACGAGCGCGACGACCGCCGCGCGCACCGGGTCGAAGCCGAGCGCGACGAGCATGACCGAGCAGATCGCGACGGGTGCGCCGAAGCCGGCGAGCGCCTCCAGGAGGGCTCCGAAGCAGAAGGCGACGACGAGGGCCTGGATGCGCGGATCGTCGGACAGGCGCCCGAAGGAGCGGCGCAGGATGTCGAAGTGCCGGGTGCGGACGGTCATCCGGTACACCCACAGGGCGTTGACGACGATCCACAGGATGGGGAAGAGACCGAACACGGCCCCCTGGGCCGCGCTGGAGAGCGTCTGGTCCACCGGCATGCCGTAGGCGAGGCAGGCGACCAGAGCGGCGGCCAGGAGGCCGATCAGGCCTGCCCGGTGTGCCTTCATGCGCACGCCGCCGAGCAGGACGAGGACGATGACGAGGGGCAGGGTCGCGACGAGAGCGGACAGGCCGAGCGAGCCGGCGACGGGTTCCAGTTCCTGGACGTACACGGGCGCCTCCCCGGATTCCGCGATGCGGAAAACGATTTCTCACGGGTGACGGAATGGTCGTGTCCGCGACAAGCTCACGTCAATGCGCGTGCGTCACTCAATGAAATCGCCGTACGGAAATCACGGGAGTGCGGAGGGCGTCGCGCCCTGAAGAGCCTTGTGCCCGCGCTCAGTTGTCCGGGGAGCGCAGCACCCTCAGGTGCCCGCGACGTGGTGCGACCTCGCGCGGGTCCGCCGTGCGTGCGCCGCCGGCCCCGGCCGCCCGGTCCTGCGGACGGGCCGCCTCACGGACCGCGTTGGCGAGCGCCTCCAGGTCGTCGCCGCTGGGACGCGCGGGAGCGGAGGAGTCGAGGAGCCGGACGACCTCCCAGCCGCGCGGCGCGGTGAGGCGCTCGGAGTGCTCGGCACAGAGGTCGTAGCAGTGGGGTTCGGCGTAGGTCGCGAGGGGGCCGAGGACCGCGGTCGAGTCGGCGTAGACGTACGTCAGCGTCGCGACGGCGGGACGGCCGCAAGCGGTGCGCGAACAGCGACGTACAGGGCTCACGACGTTGGACGGTACCGCACTCTTGAGCGGGCCGCGACGACTCCCCACCAGGTCACTCCCCCGTGTCGTGCTGTGAAACCGCCCACACGGGTCTTCTTGGACAACTCGTTGACCTGGGACGACATCGGGTCACGAGATACCGAACAACCCCGACCCCGATCACTACTTGCCGCAAACCATGTCAATTGCCATGAGGTCGACGCTCCGGACGATCGAAGAGGGGTACGAAATCAAGCCCAACCTTGGCCGGAATGATCATTCTGTGACACAGGCGGGCGCAGCGTGCCCGGCAACCGTGCGGGGGTCGCGGGGACTACTCTTCGTCAGTGATGGACAACCCCGTACCGCCCCGCGCCGCAGGCCCCGGCCCCCGCCGCCGTGATCGCCACGGCCGTGGCATGCGCGGCCCCGTGGCGCCGCCGCAGGTTCCGCTCTCCGCGAGCCGCGCCGAGGCGTTCGCGGATCTGGTGCAGGACTCCGTGGAGCGGCTGGAGCGGCGCTGGCCGCAGCTCTCGGACATCGACTTCGTCGTCCTCGAAGTGCCGAGGCTCGAAGGTCCGCCCGAGGCCTGGGCCGACGAGACGGTCCCCTTGGGGGGCACGATTCCCGCTCGCGAGGGTCACCCCGCGCGCGTGGTGGTCTATCGCCGCCCGGTCGAGATCCGCACCAAGGGCCGCGACGAACGCGCGGCCCTGGTCCACGAGGTCGTCGTCGAGCAGGTCGCCGAGCTGCTGGGGCTCACCCCGGACACCGTGGACCCCCGGTACGGCGAGGACTGACACCCTGCCGCCGCCGGACGCTCACTTCTGCAGGACCGACAGATCCTGCTCCGCGTCCGGCACCGCCACCGTCCCCCGGTCGTCCGGGAGCGTCTGGACCGTGAACGCCGGGACACCGTCCGCCGGGGCCACGAGAGTCCTGGAGGCGTAGACGGCTCCCCCGGAGACCCGCTCGACCGTCAGCGCGTACGTGCCCTTCAGGCCTGCCGGGACGGGCAGTTCGACGTCCTGGGTGGTGCCGCCCTTGATCGTGTACGTCTTCGTCGCCGCCGTACCGCCCTCGGTGCCCGCGGACGCCGTGACCTTGACCTGGGCGGCGCTGCCCGGAGCCGTCAGGGAGAGCGTGGTGCCCTTGGCGGTGTTGGCGGCGGCCGTCGCGCGCGCGGAGACCGGGCCCGTGGCCGGGATGAACGCGGTCTCCTGGTTGGCGCCCTTGCCGCGTACGACCTTCAGGGCGGCGACGAACGGCACCGACCTGTCGGTCGGGGTGAGCACCAAGGAGCCCGCCTCCCCGCGCGTGACGTCGCCGAGGTCGACGGCGGCGGTCATGCCCGCCTTGATGTGCAGCGTCTCGTTCCCGGCCGGGGTGATCAAACCGTTCGGGGAGGCGAGGCGCACCTTCAGGTCGGCGTCGCTCTCGCTGGGCGTGAAGGCGATCAGGCGTACCGAGGTGGCGTCCTTGGGGATGCCCGGCAGGACCAGGCTGCCCGCCGGTTCGGCGGACGCGGTCAGCCAGTCGCCGCCGGACTTGGCGTCCAGGGCCTGGACGGCCGCGCCGACCCGGCCGCTGCGCACGCTCACGTGCACGGTGAGGTCGGTCTGCGGTGCGTCGGCGAGCGTGGACAGCAGGATCGGCTCGCTGCCGTTCGGCGGGACCGTGATGCCCTCGCCGACGTCCGACTTGAGGCTGCCGTCCTTGCCGTACAGCTCGATGTCGACGACCGCCGCGGAGTCGTCCGGGTTGGTCAGGTGCACGTAGTCCGTGCGGCCGGCGGCGGTGCTGGCGCCCGGGAACCAGAACTCGGTGTCCGGGACGGTGCAGTTGATGCCCAGCAGGCCGCGTCCGGTGCCCGCGGCGACCTCGGTGGTCTCCTGCACGGCCCAGCCCGGCGCGAACCTGCCTTCGGCGGTGCCGACGAGCGCGGGCGTGTCACCGCCCGAGGTGTCCCCGGTGACCGGCTTGCCGGGCTCCTTGGGGGTGAGGACGGGCTTGACGGCTTTCGGCTTGCCCTTCGCGCCTGCGGCCGACTCGACGGTGGCGGCGGCCAGTTCGGCCTTGCCGTCGCTCCCGGTGCCCTCTGTGACGGGCGTGAAGGACGTGTACGTCGTGTCCGCGAGGTCGGAGGTGCTGGGAGCCGGGCAGAGCAGGCTCGTGCGCTCCACGGGCAGCTGGGCGGCCGCCTTGGCCGTGCCCGCGTCGGCCGCGTCCGGTGTGCTGAGCGAGGCGAACCCGGTGACGGCGGCGAGCGCGGTCGTGCCGGCGATCAGGGAGATGGTGGTGCGGTTCACTGCTGGCTCCCGTCGGGGCGCTCACCCTGCGGGTGGGGCTGGTGTGGCTGCGCCGGGTCGTACGCGGGGTCGTAGCCCTGGGTGTACGTCTGGTCGTAGGCCGTCGTCTGGGGCGAGGCGCCGTACGCGTACGGGTCGTACTGGCCGTTCTGGTACGGATCGCCCTGGTACGCCGGGTCGTAGGTGCCCGGCGGGTACTGCTGGGCGTTCTGGTACTGGTCGGCGTTGTAGCCGTCGTACTGGGTGCCCGCGTAGGCCGCGGTGTTCCATTCGTCGCCGTACGGCTGCTGCTGCGGGATCGCGGCCGGGACCTCCTCCGCGGGAGGCGGGATGTCCGCCGGGAACTCGGCCTGTTCGTCGGCCTGTTCGGCCTCCGCCTCCGCCTCCGCCTGGGCGCGCAGGCGGCGGGCTCGGCGGCCCTCGCCGGTGGCGGTCTGGGCCGGGATCTCGCGCTCTTCCTCGGGAAGGTCGTCGTCGACGTCCCGGCGCCGACCCGGCAGGGCCATGACGACGAGGACGACGGCGAGCGAACCCTGTGTCCACAGCCAGGCGGTGTGGCCGATCGGGGTGTCGAAGACGACGTCCAGCTTCCCTCCGGAGGAGGGAAGCTCGAAGCCCTGGGCCCAGCCGTCGACGGTGGTGGGGGTGAGGGGCTTGCCGTCCAGGGTGGCCGTCCAGGCCTCGTCGACGGAGTCGGCGAGGCGCAGGACGCGGCTGCCGGAGCCGGAGCCGGCCGGGATCGTGGTGTGGATCTCGACGGGGCCTGCGGCGACGGGCTGCGCCTCACCGGAGCCGGAGCCGGACGCCGGGACGATGGCGGCGCGCGAGACCTCCTGGTCGACGCGCCACAGCGCGCCGCTCTCCTGCTGGCTGAGCCTGCTCAGGCCTGGTGTGGCGTCCAGGACGCGGGTGACCTGGCGGGGCGTGCCCCGGTGGACCAGGACATAGCGCACGGCGAAGCCGCCGAGTTCGTCGGCCTGGTCGGCGCCGGAGCCCGCGACGAGGTTGGCGACGACCTTGTCGAGGCGCGCGTTCTCACCGCTCTCGGCGGCGAGTTCGCCGTCGCCGAGGCGGGCGCCGGAGCCACGGACGAGGGTGTAGCCGACGCGGGCCGTGGAGTCGCTGGCCAGGACCAGTGTGCGGGCCTGGTCGCGGGTGCCGCTCTCCTCGGCGACGAACGCGGGCACCTGGACCGGGTCGCGTCGTTCCAGGGGGCCGTCGGCGCCACGGATCATCCAGCCGGCGGCGAGGAGCAGCGGGCCCGCGGCGGCGGCGAAGGCGATCAGGGCGGCGACCGGCTGGCGCCAGCCGAAGCTCTGCTCGGCCACGCGCGAGCGTGCCCCGTCGGCGCCGAGCGTGGCGGCGGCCAGCAGGGCGAGGCCGTAGACGAGGGTGGCGGGTCCGGCCCACGCCGAGCTGTTCGACAGGACCGCGAAGACGAGCGCCACCAGGGCGACCGCCCAGGCGGTCCAGATGCCGAACTGGCGCTCGGTGCGCAGCAGGGCGGCCAGCGCCGCCAGTACCACGCCGATGAGCATCAGGCCGCTGACCGTGCCGGGGCCGCCCGGGCTGGCGCTGAGGAGGTCGAGGGCGCCGGCGGTGCCGGAGCCGTACTCCAGACCTGCTTCCTGGAAGAAGCCGAACGGGAGCAGGGACAGCGACCAGGGCGCGAGGACCAGCAGCGGTACCCCGAGCTGGGCCAGGAAGCGGAGGCCGTAGGCGGTGATCTCGCCTCGTCGTACGACGAGGAGCGCGACGCCGAGCAGCAGGGCGATGGGCCACACGATCGGCGTGAAGGCGGTGGTGATCGTCAGCAGCAGCGTGTACGCCCAGGTGGCGCGCCAACTGCCGCGCGCTCCCGAGGCGTGCGCCAGACCGCTTGCCGCGATGCCCGCGCGGGCCATCAGCGGGAGGAGGACGGCGAGTACGGCGGTGCCGATCCGGCCGCCCGCGAGGGCGCCGGTGGCGGCGGGCAGGAAGGCGTAGACGACGGCCGCCCACGCGCGCAGGAGGCGTGATTCGACGAGCGGGCGGGAGGCGAAGTACGCGGTGAAGCCGGCCAGCGGCACCGAGGCGACCAGCAGGACGGTGACCGCGAGGCCCGTCGAGCCGAACAGGGTGGAGGCGAGCATCGCGACGAGCGCCAGATAGGGCGGCGCCGACGAGGTGTCGCCCACGCCCACCGGATGCCAGGCGTCCAGATAGCGCGCCCAGAGTTCGGCGGAGTCGGCCGGGGCGGGCAGCAGCGCGCCGCCCGCGAGGGCGCCGCCGCCGAGCAGTTCACGGCAGGCGACGAGCGAGACGAACAGGAGGACGAGGAAGAGCACCGGGCCGGGCTTGCGGGCGATCCGCTTGAGCCGGACGAACTGCTCGACCTCCAGGAAGTCGGCGTCGTCGCCGCCGGGCCCGGACTCGACGGCGCCGCCGTGCCGGCCGGCCCCGGAGGTGACCTCGGGGTCGGAGCGGCCGACGAGTTCGCCGGCGGCCTGTTCGATGGTGGCCCGCACGGTCGCGCCGGGCGGCGGGAACAGGGCACGCAGCTCGCCCTTGTCGATCTGGGGGGCGCCTCTGTTGCGGCGCCCGGCGATGATCCGCTCGGGCCGCAGGAGGGTGCCCAGGAGGCCGCGGATCTCGTCGACGGCCTGTCCGGGGGCCTTGCCGACCAGATACGCCACCGTGCGCAGCAGGGTGCCGAGGATCACACGCAGCAGCACCCAGGGCAGCTGCGCGGTACGGCTGTTGACGAGCAGGGTGTAGACGGCGCCGGCCTTGTCGACCTTGTGCGGGGACGCGGAGGTGCGGCCCACGCAGTCGACGGTGCGGCGCTCTCGGGAGGACGCCTCGGCGTGCCGTACGACAGCATCGGGGGCGACGAGAACGCGGTGGCCGGCGGCGGTGGCGCGCCAGCACAGGTCGACGTCGTCGCGCATCAGGGGCAGCCGACGGTCGAAGCCGCCGAGTTCCTCGAAGACGTCGCGGCGTACGAGCATGCCCGCGGTGGACACGGACAGCACCGGGCGGACGTGGTCGTGCTGGCCCTGGTCCTGCTCGCGGCGGTCCAGGCCGGTCCAGCGGCGGCCGGAGTTGGCGATGGTGACGCCGACTTCGAGGAGCTGCCGGCGGTCGTACCAGCCGCGGAGCTTGGGGCCGACGACCGCGATGTCGTCCCCTCGGCCCAGTTCGTGCTCGGTCTCGACGACGCGCAGCATCTGGGCCAGGGCATCCGGGTCGGGGGCGCAGTCGTCGTGCAGCAGCCAGAGCCATTGGACCGGCTCCCCGTGGGGCAGCTCCGGCATGTCGTACGCGTCGTCGCGCCAGCTGCGGGTGACGGGGTCCCAGCCGCTGGGGCGCTTCAGGTACGTCAGCTCGTCCGGGGTGAGGACGGGCGCGGTGCGGTTGGCCTCCTCGACGGCCTGGCCGAAGCCGGTGCGGCGGGCGAGGTGCAGGACGCGGTCGGCGCCGAGGGCGTCGGTGACCAGCTGGGCGGAGTCGTCCGCGCTGCCGGTGTCGGCGGCCATGACGTTCTGCACCGGGCGCTCCTGGCCGAGCAGCCCGGCGAGCGCGTCGGGCAGCCAGCGGGCGCCGTCGTGGGAGACCAGCACCGCGGTCACCACGTGACGCGGGAACTCGGGCGTGGTGGCAGTGCCGTAGTCGGCTGCCGTGTGGCTGTGCGCGGACATCGAGGTACGGGCCCCGGTTCGGTGGACTGTGGTGGACGCCTGAGCCCTCTGTGAGCGGCGGGGCGTCTCGGACGAGCAGCCACACTAGCGGCTGGGCAGAGCAGCGGCCCGCCGCCTGTGGATAACCCACCCGCGACGGGCCGTTCGCTGCGTTGTCCTGCGTTTGCGTTGCGTTGTGCCGGTTTACGTGGAGCCCGGTGCCGTACGCCTCAGACGGCGGCCTTCTTCAGCCGGCGGCGTTCGCGCTCGGAAAGGCCGCCCCAGATGCCGAAGCGTTCGTCGTTCGCGAGGGCGTACTCGAGGCACTCGGAGCGGACCTCGCAGGCGAGGCAGACCTTCTTGGCCTCGCGGGTCGAGCCGCCCTTCTCGGGAAAGAAGGACTCGGGGTCGGTCTGGGCGCACAGCGCGCGCTCCTGCCAGCCGAGTTCCTCGTCCGCGTCGTCGACCAGCAGTTGCTGCACCGTCTCGGTCATGTGCGCCCCTCGTCCGTCTTTCGCGTCCCCGTGAGGTTGCCGTCAACCGATATCGGCCGAACGACACGAGTGAAATTACAAGTGTGCTGCTCCGGGCGAGTCAAGCCGAGATCTGCTATTGGGCCCCTTATTCACTCTGCGGAACCAAGGCCATGCGGAAAGTGTTCAAATCGGCATAAACCTTGACAGGCAGAGGAGGCCCCAGGAGGACGACCGCCCCCGCACACAGAGCCTGTACGGGAGAGGACGCCCAGAAGTTCGATCTCGTTCCGAGGTCGGTGCGCCTGGTTGTGCGCCATGTGTCCCCGAAGACGCACACACAAACCTTTCACCTGAGAGATGAACCGGATGAGGTGAAACATGTCCCACATACCGGGCGTCGAGTTGACAGTGAAGGTGTGAACCGGTGTTCTTGTGGGCATGCTCGCGAACTTGGCACTCACCTCGACCCGCCCCGTGCGGTCCCTCGGTGCTGCCCCTGCTCGCTGTAGCTGTTGTTGCTGTTCCAGCTGTTGAGCCCAACGCGCTCCGGCTGCCTTTGAGTCCACCGCGACTCGGCTGCTGTTCCCCCCGAAGCCCACATCAGGGCTCTGTTTTTCCCGGCCTTCCCGCTCGCGACCCGGGCAGACGGTACGCGACACCCAGCCAGCCCCCACACTTCTCCCGCCGAGGACCTCCGCACTCCATGAACAGCGACAGCGACCTCCAGATCGCCGGCGACATCCTCGAAGTACCGCACCTCCTCCAGGCCCCGCGCGAGCACCCGGCCACCGTCGCCGACTTCGTCGGCCTGGCCCGCACGATCGCCGAGGACCGCTCCCAGTGGGCGCACCTCGTCCAGTACGACGCGACCTCGCGCTGGTACCACCGGCTGCGCACCGGCCCCGGCTACGAGGTGTGGCTGCTGTCCTGGGTCCCGGGCCAGGGCAGCGGACTGCACGACCACGGCGGCTCGTCGGGCGTCCTGACGGTCCTGGACGGTCAGCTGACGGAGCGGACGGAGCGCGGCACGCGCGCGTTGCGGGCGGGTTCACAGCGGGTGTTCGCTCCGGGGTACGTCCACGAGGTGGTCAACGACGCGCTCGAACCGGCCGTGAGCCTGCACGTCTACTACCCGGGCCTGACGGAGATGCCGATGCACGCGGCGCGCTGCGCGCCGTCGGCCGCGGTGACCGGCTGACGCGTTGTCGTACCCGCCTGCCAGACTTGTCCGCATGCGCATTGTGGTTCTGGCAGGCGGCATCGGTGGTGCCCGGTTCCTGCGCGGTCTTCAGCGGGCCGTGCCGGACGCGGACATCACCGTCATCGGCAACACCGGCGACGACATTCACCTCTTCGGGCTGAAGGTCTGCCCCGACCTCGACACGGTGATGTACACCCTCGGCGGCGGCATCAACGAGGAGCAGGGCTGGGGGCGGACCGACGAGACCTTCCACGTGAAGGAGGAGCTGGCAGCGTACGGTGTCGGGCCGGAGTGGTTCGGCCTCGGCGACCGGGACTTCGCCACGCACATCGTGCGGACGCAGATGCTCGGCGCGGGTTATCCGCTGAGCGCCGTCACCGAGGCACTGTGCGACCGGTGGAAGCCCGGGGTGCGGCTCATCCCGATGTCCGACGACCGCGTGGAGACCCATGTCGCCGTCGAGGTGGACGGCGAGCGCAAGGCGGTCCACTTCCAGGAGTACTGGGTGCGGCTGCGGGCGTCCGTGCCGGCCGAGGCGATCGTGCCGGTCGGCGCGGAGCAGGCGAAGCCGGCGCCGGGGGTCCTGGAGGCGATCGCCGAGGCCGACGTGATCCTCTTCCCGCCGTCCAACCCGGTCGTGTCCGTCGGCACGATCCTGGCCGTGCCCGGGATCCGCGAGGCGATCGCCGAGGCCGGGGTGCCCGTGGTGGGCCTCTCCCCCATCGTCGGGGACGCGCCCGTGCGCGGGATGGCCGACAAGGTGCTCGCGGCGGTCGGCGTGGAGGCCACGGCCGCGGCGGTCGCCGAGCACTACGGCTCGGGGCTGCTGGACGGCTGGCTCGTCGACACGGTCGACGCGGGTGCGGTGGAGCGGGTGGAGACGGCGGGCATCCGCTGCCGTGCCGTGCCGCTGATGATGACGGACGTGGAGGCGTCGGCGCAGATGGCGCGCGAGGCGCTCGCGCTGGCGGAGGAGGTGCGGGGCGCGTGAGCGGTGAGGTTTTCGGTGACGGTGGCGCGGTCGGTGACGGCGGCACTCTCGGTGACGGTGGCGGTGCCGATGGCGGGTATCGGGTGTGGGCCGTGGGTGGGCTGCCCGAGGTTCAGCCCGGGGACGATCTCGCGAAGCTGATCGCCGCCGCTGCCGGGCCCGGGCTGCTCGACGGGGACGTACTGCTCGTCACCTCGAAGATCGTGTCCAAGGCCGAGGGGCGGGTCGTACAGGCGGCGGACCGGGAGGCCGCGATCGACGCCGAGACCGTACGGGTCGTCGCCCGGCGTGGGCCGTTGCGGATCGTGGAGAACCGGCAGGGGCTGGTGATGGCCGCGGCCGGCGTCGATGCCTCCAACACACCGTCCGGGACGGTCCTGCTGCTGCCCGAGGATCCCGACGCGTCCGCGCGGGCGATCCGGGACGGGCTGAGGGACGCCCTGGGCGTCAACATCGGGGTCGTCGTGACCGACACCTTCGGGCGACCCTGGCGCGCGGGGCTCACCGACGTGGCGATCGGCGCCGCGGGCGTACAGGTGCTCGACGATCTGCGCGGGGGCACGGACGCGTACGGCAATCCGCTGTCCGCGACCGTCGTGGCGACGGCCGATGAACTGGCCGCCGCCGGGGACCTGGTCAAGGGCAAGGCCTCCGGGCTGCCCGTCGCGGTCGTGCGGGGGCTGCCGCATGTCGTGGCCGACAGCGGTGAGGATGTGGGGGCGCGGGCTCTCGTGCGCGACGCACGCGACGACATGTTCCGGCTCGGTACGTCGGAGGCCGTACGGGAGGCGGTGACCCAGCGGCGTACGGTGCGGGCGTTCACGGACGAGCCCGTCGACCCCGGTGCGGTACGGCGGGCGGTCGCCGCCGCTGTCACCGCGCCCGCTCCTCATCACACGACGCCCTGGCGCTTCGTACTGCTGGAGTCGCAGCGGTCGCGGACCGAGCTGCTCGACGCCATGCGGGACGCCTGGATCGCGGATCTGCGGCGGGACGGGAAGAGCGAGGAGTCCATCGCGAAGCGGGTGCGGAGGGGTGAGGTGCTGCGGGGGGCGCCGTATCTCGTGGTGCCGTGTCTGGTGATGGACGGGTCGCACACGTACGGGGACGCTCGGCGGGACGGGGCCGAGCGGGAGATGTTCGTGGTCGCGACCGGGGCCGGGGTGCAGAACTTCCTTGTCGCGCTCGCCGGGGAGCGGCTCGGGTCGGCGTGGGTGTCGTCGACGATGTTCTGCCGGGATGTCGTGCGGGAGGTGCTGGGGCTGGAGGCCGGGTGGGATCCGATGGGGGCGATCGCGGTCGGGCATCCGGCGGAGGCTCCGCGGGCTCGGGTGGATCGGGATGCGGGGGCGTTCATCGAGGTGCGGTGAGGTCGACCGAGGTGCGGTGAGCTTGTGGGGTTCGATTCCTCCGGTTAGGAACGGTTTTCGTGGCAGGACGGTTCGCTCCTCAGCAGCCTTCGCGGCCCACTCGTACGACTGTGCGGGGTGGGCATGTCGTGGTGCCTGGTGGGGTGCCTCGGCAGGGTGGTGCTCCTGGGATGACCCGGACCTGGGTGCCTGGTGTGCCGCTCGATCTCGGGCTCGTTCTCGGGCCGTTGCGGCGGGGGCCGGGGGATCCGACGTTTCGGGCCTCGTCGGACGGGTCCGTGTGGCGGGCCAGTCGTACGCCTGACGGGCCCGGGACCCTGCGGGTCGCGCTGCGGGACGGGGTGGTCCGGGGGGAGGCGTGGGGGCCCGGGGCCGGGTGGCTGCTGGAGCACTTGCCCGGGTTGCTGGGGGCGGACGACGATCCCGAGGCGTTCGAGCCTCGGCACCGGGTGGTCGCGCTCACCCGTCATCGGCGGCCGGGGTTGCGGCTGACTCGCACCGGGCTGGTCATGGAGTCGCTGATTCCGTCCGTGCTGGAGCAGAAGGTGACCACCGATGAGGCTTATCGGGCTTGGCGGTTGCTCGTGCGGAAGTTCGGGGAGCCTGCGCCTGGGCCCGAAAGCCTGCCCCAAGGGTTGTTCGTTGTGCCCGCTGCTCGGGACTGGGCTCTGATTCCGTCCTGGGAGTGGCATCGGGCCGGGGTCGACAACAAGCGGGCCTCGACGATTCTGCGGGCGGTTCGGGTCGCGGGGCGGCTGGAGGAGGCTGTGGGGCTGGATCCGGAGCGGGCTCGGGCTCGGCTGGAGGTGGTTCCGGGGGTGGGGCCCTGGACGTCTGCGGAGGTTGTGCAGCGGAGTCATGGGGCGGCGGATGCGGTGACTGTGGGGGATCTGCATCTGCCGGGGATTGTGGGGTTTGCGTTGGCGGGGGATCGGGATGCGGATGATGACGTGATGTTGTCGTTGCTGGAGCCGTATGCGGGGCAGCGGCATCGGGCGGCTCGGTTGATTCTGTTGAGTGGGCGGGTGCCGGGGCGGCGGGGGCCGCGGATGCGCAAGGGGGATATTGGGCGGCTTTGATCTCGCCCCCGCCGCCCCTACCCGTCCCATCCCTGGGGGCTGTGCCCCCAGACCCCCCTTTCGGCCTGAACGGCCTCGTCCTCAAACACCGGACGGGCTGGAGGGGAAGGCAGAGGCCGACGCGCTCGCCCTGAAACGCCGGACGGGCCGAGTTGTGACGGCCGGGCTCGCTTTCTCAGCGCCGGCCCGCACCCCCACCCAGCCCGTCCGGCGTTTGAGGGCTCTCTGCTGCCTGAGGTAGGTCGCCCGTGTCCCAGCACAATGCCAAGCCCCGCACCACCGCCGTCGTCCTCGCGGGC
>NZ_JBSFDA010000218.1:0-15012 GCF_053593675.1 Streptomyces sp. NPDC002156
TTCTCTCTTTACGCCCTCGTCCTCCTATGCGGTTCGGGCTGTATGGTGGTGGCACGTGGGTGGGTGGGAAATCGCGCTGAACGGCCTCGTCCTCAGACGCCGGACGGGCTGGAGGGTGGTGGCGGCCGTCGGGTGGGTGGGCAGTCGCGCTGAACGCGCTCGTCCTCAGACGCCGGACGGGCTGGATGGTGCCGGCCGGCGCTTGATCTTTCAGGCCAGGCCCAGGTATTTCAGCCTGTCCGGCGTTTGAGGACAAGGCCCGTTCAGGGCCGGAGCGGGGGTTCGGGGGCGCAGCCCCCGAGGATGGGACGGGTAGGGGCGGCGGGGGCGAGAGAAATGCAGCCGGCCCTCTCAGGGCCTTTGCCTCTTTGCTGGGTTGCCTGTTCGGCGGGTGGTTTTGCGGGTGTGCTGGTCGCGGGCCGTCTCGTATTCCTGGCGGTTCAGGGACTCGCCGGGGGCCTCGCGCAGGGAGCGGAGGAAGTACGCCGCCAGGGAGCCCACGAAGCCGATCGTCAGCAGGCCTCGGAGGGAGGACTGGCGGGTCGGGTCCGGGCGTTTGGTGAAGGCGCCCCAGGTGTGGCCGAACGCCAGTGCGCTGCATGTGGCGAACATGATCACCACCAGGAGGGTCACCAGGTCTCCCACCTGCCCTATTCGCAGGCCCTCGTACGCGAAGCGGAGGATCAGGCAGGATGCCGCTGTGGCCAGCAGGGAGCCGACAGCCACTCCCAACCGGCGGGCCGTGTAGCCCGCGTCGTGCTCCACCCACGTCGTGCCGAAGAAGCGGATGGGCTCGGGGCTGGGGCCTCTGTCGCCGCCCCCGGCGTTCTTGTCGCTCACCCCTCGATTATCGCCACCCGGGTACCGGCACCGAATGCCGGTGCCGGTACCCGGGTGGATCACGCGGTCAGGAGCAGCGCGGTGCCACGTAGCCGTCGCTGCCTGTCAGGACGTACGCGTCCGAGACGTACTGGCCGTTGTCGATGTTGTCCCAGATGTTCGACGTACCGTACGGACCGGCGATCGACTCACCGGGGCGCTGGCAGTAGATCGGGACCTTGGCGCCCTCGGACAGGACGCGGACGATGGTGTAGTTGGTGCCGGGGCCGCTGCGGACGTTGAGGCGGTAGCCGGGGGCGACCGAGTAGTAGCGCACGGCCGCTGCCGCCGCCGCGGTCGTGATCTTCAGCTCCGTCCGGTCCGCCCCGTTCGTCTCGTTCGCCTCGTCGGCCGTTCTCTCCCCGATGTGGTCTGTGGACATGAAAAAACCTCCCCCGTTGGACCCCATGACTGCCATGGGGTCCCGTTGATACCCCTAAAACACGCCATGAAACACATGTACGTAACTCGTACACCAGCGTCAGCAAGCCGCCTCTGTCCTGTCAACCTCATCGACTAGGCTCCGTCCGTCGCGCGCGCGGCCGAACAGCACGGGGGTGAGTCCATGACGCCACAGCGGAACTCCGGACCCGGCGCGGAAGCGGAACTTCCGGAGTACGCCGGTCAGTACCGTCTGGAGTCACGGCTGGGTTCCGGCGGCATGGGCGTGGTGCATCTGGCCCGGAGTACCTCCGGGATGAAGCTCGCCGTGAAAGTCATCCATGGCGAGTTCGCCAAGGATCCCGAGTTCAGGGGGCGTTTTCGGCAGGAGATCGCCGCCGCCCGGCGCGTCAGCGGTGCCTTCACCGCGCCCGTCGTCGATGCCGACCCGGATGCCGAACGGCCTTGGATGGCCACCCTGTTCATCCCCGGGCCGACCCTCGCCGACGAGGTGAAGCGGAACGGGTCCATGAGTGCCGGTCAGTTGCGGCGATTGATGGCCGGGCTCGCCGAGGCGCTGCGGGACATCCACCGGGTCGGGGTCGTCCATCGGGACCTGAAACCGAGCAATGTGCTGCTCGCCGAGGACGGTCCGAAGGTCATCGACTTCGGCATTTCTCGGCCGAAGGACAGCGAACTGCGCACCGAGACCGGCAAGTTGATCGGTACGCCGCCGTTCATGGCGCCGGAGCAGTTCCGGCGGCCCCGGGAGGTCGGTCCCGCCGCCGACATCTTCGCCCTGGGGTCGGTGATGGTGCACGCGTCGACCGGGCGCGGTCCGTTCGACTCGGACAGTCCGTACGTCGTCGCCTACCAAGTCGTGCACGACGAGCCGGACTTGACCGGCGTACCGACCAACCTCGCCCCGCTGGTGCTCCGTTGCCTCGCCAAGGAGCCCGAGGACCGGCCCACTCCCGATGAACTCATGCGGGCGCTCAGGTCGGTTGCCGCCTCTTATGACACGCAGTCGTTCATACCCGAGCAGCGGAGTGCCTCCCGTACCGGTTCCGGTTCCGGTTCCGGCCCCTCCCCCGCTCTTCCTTCTGCGCCCTCCTCTTCCTCCCCCTCCGCCAACCCGCCCTCTCCCGAACGGCGTTCGGATCGGCGGCGGCTGCGCAAGCGTGTCCTCCTCGCCGCCGGTGCGCTTCTTCTCGTCGCCGGGGGTGTGTTCGCCTCGGTGCAGGTGCTCGGCGGTGATCCGGTCGCCGCGCCCAAGGGGGATTCCTCCGGTGGCGGTACGGCGACCAGTGCGACCGGTTTCCGGGGCTGGACGGTGCGGCCGGCCACCGATGACGACGCCGGGATGCCCCTCTGCTCGTACGGCGGCGGGAAGTTGTTCTGTGCGCAGAAGGGGCTGGTCTCCGCGATCGACCCCGCCGACGGCACCGTCCTGTGGCGGCACCCGATCGACTCCACGCTCGTTGCCAGCCGCCCGCCGGTCCTGTCGGGCGGGCTCGTGCACCCCCCGCAGAACGAGGGCGCCCGGATGGAGGCGCTCGACCCCCGCACCGGCGGCGTCCGCTGGCAGGAGACCTCGTCCGACCGTGTCGGCCTCGGATACGCCGGCGGGATGACCCTGCTCAACGACGCCGACGGGAAGGTCACCGGCGTCGACAGCGCGACCGGCGACAGCAAGTGGAACCGGCGGATCGCCGATCTGAGCGGGCCGCAGCTGTTCGGCTTCGCCGGTGACCAGCTCGCGTACGCCACGAGCCCCGCCGACGGCGGGGCGAGCACCCGGGTCGCCGCGCTGGACCCCGGTACGGGTGATGTGCGCTGGCAGAAGCGGCTGGACGGGCAGCTGTGGCCCATCGGCACCACCTCCGAGGGCGCCTCCGTCTTCTTCGCCTCCCTCGACAGCGAGAACGGGGACACGGTCGCCGTCGTCGCCTACGACCCGGAGAGCGGGGCCACGCGCAGGGTCGACGTGACCATTCCGCTAGCACGGGCCCACGGTGCCGTGCGCGGCAACGTCGTCTATCTGATGGCCGCGGGAGGTGGGCTGACAGCCGTGGATCTGAAGGCGGGGAAGCAGCTCTGGTCGCTGCAGACGTCCGTGAGCCTCGGCTCGGCGCCGGCCGTCGACGGGCGGTACGTGTACTTCACGGCCGGCGACGGTCGGCTGCTCGCGGTGAACGCCCGGACCGGGAAGCTCGTCGGGCAGACCTCTCCCCGGCTCGGCGCGGCCTCGGACACGATCGCGGGCTCGCTGCCCGCCCCGGTCGTCGCCGACGGACGTGTGTACGCGAGCGCTCCCGACGGTTCCGTCTTCGCGGTGGACGCGGGGGATCCGGCCGGCTGGTGACGGGCGGCGGCTGGAAACACGTACAAGAAGCCAAGAATCGTACGAAGAAGGGCCGCCCCTCAGGAGCGGCCCTTCCCTGCAGACACTGTGAGCGTCAGCCCAGCTTCGACACGTCCCGGACCGCGCCCCGGTCGGCGCTCGTCGCCATCGCCGCGTACGCGCGCAGGGCCGCGGAGACCTTGCGTTCGCGGGAGACGGGGGCGTAGACACCGTTCAGGGCCTCGCGGCGGGCCGCCAGTTCGTCGTCCTCGACCAGCAGCTCGATCGTGCGGTTCGGGATGTCGATGCGGATGCGGTCACCGTCCTTGACGAGGGCGATCGTGCCGCCCGCCGCGGCCTCCGGGGAGGCGTGGCCGATCGACAGGCCCGAGGTGCCGCCGGAGAAGCGGCCGTCGGTGACCAGGGCGCAGGCCTTGCCGAGGCCGCGGCCCTTCAGGTACGAGGTCGGGTAGAGCATCTCCTGCATGCCGGGGCCGCCCTTGGGGCCCTCGTAGCGGATGACGACGACGTCGCCCTCCTTGACCTGCTGGGTGAGGATCTTCTGGACGGCTTCTTCCTGCGACTCGCAGACGACGGCCGGGCCCTCGAAGGTCCAGATCGACTCGTCGACGCCGGCCGTCTTCACGACGCAGCCGTCGACGGCGAGGTTGCCCTTGAGGACGGCCAGGCCGCCGTCCTTCGAGTACGCGTGTTCCGCGCTGCGGATGCAGCCGCCGGCGGCGTCCGTGTCCAGGGCCTCCCAGCGCTCGGACTGGGAGAAGGCCTCGGCGGAGCGGACGCAGCCGGGGGCCGCGTGCCACAGCTCAAGGGCCTCCGGCGAGGGCGAGCCGCCGCGCACGTCCCACGTCTTCAGCCAGTCCGCGAGGGACGAGCTGTGAACCGAGTTCACATCCTCGTTGAGGAGGCCCGCGCGGTGGAGTTCGCCGAGGAGGGCGGGGATGCCGCCGGCCCGGTGCACGTCCTCCATGTAGTACGTGCGGTCCTTGGCGACGTTCGGCGCGACCTTCGCGAGGCACGGCACCCGGCGCGAGACCTCGTTGATGTCGTCCAGGTCGAACGGGACGCCCGCTTCCTGGGCGGCGGCCAGCAGGTGCAGGATCGTGTTGGTGGAGCCGCCCATCGCGATGTCGAGCGCCATGGCGTTCTGGAAGGCCGCGAAGGTGGCGACGTTGCGGGGCAGGACCGTCTCGTCGTCCTGCTCGTAGTAGCGGCGGGTGATGTCCATCACCGTGCGGCCCGCGTTCTCGTACAGGGCCTTGCGGGCCGTGTGGGTGGCGAGCACCGAGCCGTTGCCCGGGAGGGCGAGGCCGATGGCCTCCGCGAGGCAGTTCATCGAGTTGGCCGTGAACATGCCGGAACAGGAACCGCAGGTCGGACAGGCGTTCTCCTCGATACGGAGGATGTCCTCGTCCGAGATCTTCTCGTTCACGGCGTCGGAGATCGCGTCGACCAGGTCGAGCGTACGGACCGTGCCGTCGACGAGGGTCGCGCGGCCGGACTCCATCGGGCCGCCGGAGACGAAGACCGTGGGGATGTTGAGCCGCAGGGCGGCGTTCAGCATGCCCGGGGTGATCTTGTCGCAGTTGGAGATGCAGATCATGGCGTCGGCGCAGTGGGCTTCGACCATGTACTCGACGCTGTCCGCGATGAGGTCGCGGGAGGGGAGGGAGTACAGCATGCCGCCGTGGCCCATCGCGATGCCGTCGTCGACGGCGATCGTGTTGAACTCGCGCGGGATGCCTCCGGCGGCCTTGATGGCCTCGCTGACGATGCGGCCCACCGGCTGGAGGTGGGTGTGGCCCGGCACGAACTCGGTGAAGCTGTTGGCGACCGCGATGATCGGCTTGCGGCCGATGTCCGCGCCCGGTACACCGGAGGCGCGCATAAGGGCGCGGGCGCCCGCCATGTTGCGGCCGTGGGTGACTGTGCGGGACCTGAGCTCGGGCATCGTCGCTCGCTCCTTCGGAGAGGTTTGACTCACGTCGAGCGTACGCCGGTCGTTCCGGTTGCCGACGTGGTGTCCGGAATACGGGATAACTGTCTCGGTGGTCGGGTGCGGGCCCGGTGGGGGCTGGTCGCGCAGTTCCCCGCGCCCCTAAAAGCACGTCGCACCCCCCGCTGGAAGCTCAGCCCCGTCTCCTACCGGGGCCCGGCCAGGTGGGCCTGGATCGCGGGAGCCACCCTTGCGATGATCACTTCTGGGTCCGCCGAAGCCAGAGGCTCGACCTTGATCACGTAGCGCAGCATCGCGATGCCCACGAGTTGGGCCGCTGCCAGTTCGGCGCGGAGTTCCGCGTCCGGGAGGTCCAGCTGGGCGGCTACTCGGCGTAGGAGCTGGGTGGAGATCAGGCGGCGGAAGACGCCGGCCGCGGCCTCGTTGTTCACGGCGGAGCGGACGATCGCGAGGAGGGCCTTGCGGGTCGCCGGGTTCTCCCAGACGCCGAAGAAGAAGCGGGCCAGCCGTTCGCCGACGCCGTCGAGCGGGCCTTCGGCGATCGAGCCGGGGGCGCTGAGGAGGGGGCCGACGGCCACCTCGATCGACGCCTCGAAGACCTGCTCCTTGGTGCCGAAGTAGTGGTGGACGAGGGCCGAGTCCACGCCCGCCGCTTTCGCGATGCCGCGTACGGACGTCTTGTCGTACCCCCGTTCGGAGAACTCCTCGCGGGCCGCCGTCAGGATGCGGTCGCGGGCCGCGGGGGCGTCCGCGGAGTCCGTACGGGAGGGTCGTCCCCGGCCGCGGCGGGGGGCCGCGCTCGTCATGGGCGAGGTCCCCCGCCGGGGACAGCTCTCACGGCCGAGGCCAGGTGGAGGCGGGTGAAGGCGAGCGCCTCGGCGAGGTCGGCCTCGCGCTCGGCGCTGGACATCGCGCGGCGGGTGTTGACCTCGATCACGACATGGCCGTCGAAACCGGTGTGCGCGAGCCGTTCGAGCAGCTCGGCGCAGGGTTGCGTACCGCGGCCCGGGACGAGGTGCTCGTCCTTGTTGGAGCCGTTGCCGTCGGCGAGGTGGACGTGGCCGAGGCGGTCGGACATGAGGTCGACCATCTCCATGGCGTCGCTGCGGGCGGTCGCGGTGTGGCTGAGGTCGATCGTGAAGTGGCGGTAGTCGTCCTTCGTGACGTCCCAGTCGGGGGCGTACGCGAGCATCTCGCGGTCGCGGTAGCGCCAGGGGTACATGTTCTCGACGGCGAACCGGACGTCCGTCTCGTCGGCCATGCGCCAGATGCCGGTGACGAAGTCGCGGGCGTACTGGCGCTGCCAGCGGAAGGGGGGGTGTACGACGACTGTCGTCGCGCCGAGTTTCTCGGCTGCCGCCTGGGCGCGCTGGAGTTTGATCCAGGGGTCCGTGGACCAGACGCGCTGGGTGATGAGGAGGCAGGGGGCGTGGATGGCGAGGATGGGGATCTGGTGGTAGTCGCTCAGCCTGCGCAGGGCTTCGATGTCCTGGCTGACCGGGTCCGTCCAGACCATGACCTCGACGCCGTCGTATCCGAGTCGCGCGGCGATCTCGAAGGCCGTCGCCGTCGACTCCGGGTACACGGAGGCCGTGGACAGCGCGACCTTCGCATCCGGGATGCGTACGACTGGTTCTGCCACGGGAGACAGGGTACGGGGTGCCCCTGGCAGTTGGGCTCGGGGGCAGTGAGGTTGGCCGGGGTGGGTGGGCGGGTGCGGGTTGTGCGTGGCTTGTCGCGCAGTTCCCCGCGCCCCTAGGGGGTTGCCGTACAGGTCCCGTTCCAGAAGTGACCGGAGACACACAAAGACTCAGCCCCGCCCCCTCCGCTGCTACTCCGTGCCCAAGTGGGTGCCCATGTGGTCCAGTCTGCGGAGGATTACGCCCTCTCGGAGGGCCCAGGGGCAGACCTCCAGGGTTTTTACGGCGAAGAGGTCCATCGCTGCCTCTGCGACCAGCGCGCCCGCGACCAGCTGGTTGGCTCGGCCCTCCGAGACTCCGGGGAGGGCTGCTCGTTCCGCTGTCGTCATGGAGGCGAGTTCGGGGACCAGGGACTGGAGGGACTCGCGCTTGAGTTCGCGCTGGACGTACAGGCCGTCCGTGGAGCGGGCCGCGCCGGCCAGGCGGGCGAGCTGCTTGAAGGTCTTCGACGTGGCGACGACGTGGTCGGGGGCGCCGAAGCGGCTGAACTCGCCGACCGTACGGGCGATCTGGGCGCGTACATGGCGGCGCAGCGACCTGATGTCGTCGGGGTCGGGCGGGTCGCCGGGGAGCCAGCCCGCGGTCAGGCGGCCGGCGCCGAGCGGGAGGGACGCGGCGGTGTCGGGCTCCTCGTCGATGCCGTAGGCGATCTCCAGGGAGCCGCCGCCGATGTCGAGGACGAGGAGCTTGCCCGCCGACCAGCCGAACCAGCGGCGGGCGGCGAGGAAGGTGAGGCGGGCCTCCTCGGCGCCGGTCAGTACCTGTAGCTCGACGCCCGTCTCGGCCTGCACGCGGGCGAGGACGTCGTCGGCGTTGGTCGCCTCGCGTACGGCCGAGGTGGCGAACGGGAGCAGGTCCTCGACGCCCTTGTCCTCGGCGGCCTGGAGTGCGTCCTGGATCACGCCGATGAGTTTGTCGACCCCTTCGGGGCCGATGGCCCCGGCCTCGTCGAGGAGTTGGGCGAGCCGCAGCTCGACCTTGTGCGAATGCGCGGGCAGCGGGCGCGCGCCAGGGTGTGCGTCCACCACCAGCAGATGCACCGTGTTCGATCCCACGTCGAGGACACCGAGTCTCATGTACGAAACGCTACTGCCAGCCGAGACCGCATCCGTCCCCGGAGCGGTGCCGGAAGGGGTCCCGGGCCACTTACCCTGGACGCGTGCCAAAGACGAAAAAGGCAAAGGCCGACAAGTCGGCAACGTCAGCCCCCTCCGCGAAGTCCCCGAAGTCCACAAAAACTTCGAAGTCGGCCACGGCGGGCGACGAGAAGGGGCTCGACTTCGCGCGCGCGTGGGTGGAGTTCCCTGATCCTGCGGACGACGAGCAGGTCTTCCGCTGTGACCTGACATGGCTGACCTCCCGCTGGAACTGCATCTTCGGAAGCGGCTGCCAGGGCATCCAGGCCGGCCGCGCGGACGACGGCTGCTGCACGCTGGGTGCCCACTTCTCCGACGAGGACGACGAGAAGCGGGTCGCCGGACATGTGGCGCGGCTCACGCCCGACATCTGGCAGCTGCACGATGTCGGCACCAAGTCCGGCTGGACCTCGGAGGACGAGGAGGGCTCGCGGCAGACCCGGCCCTACCAGGGGTCCTGCATCTTCCAGAACCGGCCGGGGTTCGCGGGCGGCGCGGGCTGCTCGCTGCACATCCTGGCCCTGAAGGAGGGCCGCGAGCCGCTGGAGACCAAGCCGGACGTCTGCTGGCAGCTTCCGGTGCGGCGGACGTACGACTGGATCGACCGGCCCGACGACACACGCGTGCTCCAGGTGTCGATCGGTGAGTACGACCGGCGCGGCTGGGGTCCGGGCGGCCACGACCTGCACTGGTGGTGCACGTCGGCGACCTCGGCGCACGGCGCGGGCGACCCGGTGTACGTGTCGTACCGGCCGGAGCTGGTCGAGCTGATGGGCAAGGCGGGGTACGACCGGCTGGTCGAACTGTGCGAGGAGCGGCTGGCCTCGCAGTTGCCGTTGCTGGCTCCGCATCCCGCCGATCCCGTTCGCTGACACGGCAGGCGGGCTGTGTGACCGGCTAGGACATCGCGGGGCTCGGGGTCTCGCTGCCGCTCGGTGGTGGTGACGAGCCCCCCGGGTCTGCCGGGGTGGACGTGACCGAGGCCGTCGGGGTGGGGGTCGGAGTGGGTTCCGGGTCCGGTGAGGACGGTGGCGGGCCGCTGGGGGGCGGGGTGGCGGGCGCCGAGGTCGTCGGGTGCGGGTTCGGGGGCGGGGCGCTCGGGCGGGGCGGGCCCGGTGCGGGTGCCGGTGGGTTCAGCGGGGTCGGGTCCGGGGGTGTGGGCGCGGTGCCGTACCCCTCGATGGAGACCACGGCGGACGCGGGTGCGATCGACACGCGCGCGCTCCAGTGACCGGCCGGTTCGCGCAGCGGGTCGACGTACACCTTGATCGTGAACGACTCGCCCGGCCGCAGCGTTCCCGTCGAGCGGCTCGGATACAGCCAGGACGCTCCGGTGGACGCCGTCCAGCGCACGGGTGTGTGCCCGGACGCGGTGAGGGTGATGAGCGTCGTGTCGCCGTCGCTGGTGGCCTCCACGGTGAGCAGGCCCGGGCTCTCCTTCGCGCCGGGGACGGCGCTGACGACCTCCACGGAGACGTCCGGTGAGCCGGCGTCCTTCCTGAGGAGGCCGGCGTCGGGGCCGGTGCCCGCGTTGCCCGCGTTCCCGGCGTTCTCGTAGCCGCCGCCCGCGGCCTCGCCGTCCAGGATGTCGGGGCGCTGTGCCTCGCTCGCGGTGGCCGACCGGTCGCCCGGGCCGCCCTCGGCGGTCATCGGGGCCCCGCGGTAGGCCGCCCAGAGGGCGAGCACGGGGGCGGCGACCACGGTGGCGACGACGGTGGTCGTGACGGCACGCGCGCGGAGCCGGTCCCTGCGGGCGGCGCGGTCCTTGGGGTCCATCGGGAAGCCACGCCGGTCGAAGCGCGGAGCGGCGGCGCCCCGCGCGCGCGGGAGGTGCGCCATGGCGACGTGCAGGGCCGCGCGGGGCGCCTCCAGGACGGGCAGTTCGGCGGGCGTGACCGTGGCTCCGGGCCAGTGGCCGGGGACGGCCCGCTCGGCGGTGCGGCGGCACCGCGGACAGTCGTCGACATGCCGGACCAGTTCACGGCGCAGTGCGCTGCTCAGCACCAGCTGGTGGTCGCCGGTGAGGCGGGCGACGCTCGGGCAGGCGCCGGTCTCGACGACGGCGAGGGCCGCGCGGGTGCGTTCGACCTCGCAGGCGGCGGAGGCCAGCAGTTCACGGGCGGCGGCGGCGTCCATGCCCAGGACGGCGGCGACCTCGTGGGCGGCGAGCTTGTGGCGTACGGCCAGTTCGAGCGCCTCGCGCTGCTCGGGGGTGGTGCCGGCGGCCTCCGGCCAGGCGAGCTGGGCCAGTTCACGGCGGTGCTCCTCCTGGGCCTCCTCGGAGACGGGGACCGGGGAGGCCTCCTGGGGGGCGGGGACGGCGGACACCTGCCGCTTGCCCCGGCGGCCCGCCGCGTGCGTGCTCTGACGTTTCTGCTTGGCCTCGGCCAGCTTGCGCAGACAGGCCCAGCGGGCCAAGGCGTACAGCCAGGCCCTGCGGTCGCCGGAGGACTCCGGGTCGCGCGGGCTGCGGCGTTCGGCGAGCGCGAGGACGTCACCGAGGGCGGCGGTGGCCGTGTCGTGGTCGCACAGGACGGACAGGCAGTAGGTGAACAGGCCGTCCAGATACGGCTCGTAGCGCGCGGGCGGGCGCTGGACCAGCGTGCGCCCCGCCGCCCGGTCGCGCGCCTCACGGTGCGCCCGGTGTGCGCCGGTCGTGCGGGTCGGGGTGTCCGGACTGCTGCTCATCACCCGTGCGACCGTAGGCGTCTTACGACGACCCCTTCTCCCACCTTGAGCACATTTAATCCGTACGGGTGAAACGATCCCTCAATAGGGGACAGGAACCCCGGATTCCGTGGCTCGTTCGCGATGTGACGTGGCCGAATTCGCACGGGGCGCGCGTTCCGGCACCGGTCGCCGAGGGTGGTGCGAGGGCGGTGTCGGTGACCCGGGGACGCGGTGTCAGTGGTGCCGGATACGGTTCGTCCCATGGCTGCCCGTACGAAGACCGCGAAGGACCGACCGTCCTACCGCTGCACCGAGTGTGGCTGGCAGACGGTCAAGTGGCTCGGCCGCTGCTCCGAGTGCCAGGCGTGGGGGACGGTCGAGGAGTACGGCGCGCCCGCGGTCCGTACGACGACACCGGGCCGTGTCACCACCTCCGCGCTCCCCATCGGCCAGGTCGACGGCCGCCAGGCCACCGCCCGCTCCACCGGCGTACCCGAGTTCGACCGCGTGCTCGGCGGTGGACTGGTCCCGGGGGCCGTGGTCCTGCTGGCCGGTGAACCGGGCGTCGGCAAGTCGACCCTCCTCCTCGACGTGGCGGCGAAGTCGGCGAGCGACGACCACCGCACGCTCTACATCACGGGTGAGGAGTCCGCGAGCCAGGTCCGGCTGCGCGCCGACCGCATCAAGGCGATCGACGACCACCTGTACCTCGCCGCCGAGACGGACCTCGCGGCCGTCCTGGGCCATCTGGACGCCGTGAAGCCGTCCCTCCTGATCCTCGACTCCGTACAGACCGTCGCCTCGCCCGAGATCGACGGCGCCGCGGGCGGCATGGCACAGGTCCGTGAGGTCGCCGGGGCGCTGATCCGGGCCTCCAAGGAACGCGGCATGTCGACGCTCCTTGTGGGCCATGTCACCAAGGACGGCGCGATCGCGGGGCCGCGCCTCCTGGAGCACCTGGTGGACGTGGTCCTGTCCTTCGAGGGCGACCGGCACGCGCGCCTCCGCCTCGTGCGGGGCGTCAAGAACCGCTACGGCACGACGGACGAGGTCGGCTGCTTCGAGCTGCACGACGAGGGCATCACGGGCCTCGCCGACCCGAGCGGCCTGTTCCTGACGCGGCGCGCCGAGCCGGTGCCCGGGACCTGTCTGACCGTCACCCTGGAGGGCCGCCGCCCGCTGGTGGCGGAGGTCCAGGCGCTGACGGTCGACTCGCAGATCCCGTCCCCCCGCCGCACGACCTCGGGCCTGGAGACCTCCCGGGTCTCGATGATGCTCGCGGTTCTCGAACAACGGGGCAGGATCAGCGCCCTCGGAAAGCGGGACATCTATTCGGCGACGGTCGGCGGAGTGAAGCTCACCGAGCCCGCCGCGGACCTCGCGATCGCCCTCGCGCTGGCCTCCGCCGCGAGCGACACCCCGCTGCCCAAAAACCTGGTCGCGATCGGCGAAGTGGGCCTCGCGGGCGAGGTCAGAAGGGTGACGGGGGTCCAGCGCAGGCTGGCCGAGGCCCACCGTCTGGGCTTCACCCACGCCCTCGTTCCGTCCGATCCTGGGAAGATCCCCGCCGGTATGAAGGTCATCGAAGTCGCCGACATGGGGGATGCTCTCCGGGTGCTCCCGAGGTCGCGTAGGCGAGAGGCCCCACGGGACGAGGAGCAGCGCCGGTAGACTTTGCCCAGGTCTCGCCCGTGCGTACGAACCCAGAGTGCGAAACGGGAGCACCCCAGAACCTGCGACCGGAGGAGTGCAGTGGCAGCCAACGACCGGGCAGCAGCTCCCGGAAAGTCCGGTGGGAGCTCCGGTGCCGATGGCCTGATGCGCGCCTCACTGAGCGCCGTGGCACCTGGCACGGCGCTGCGCGACGGGCTTGAACGGATTCTCCGCGGCAACACCGGCGGACTCATCGTGCTGGGCTCCGACAAGACCGTCGAGGCGATGTGCACGGGCGGTTTCGTCCTGGACGTCGAGTTCTCGGCGACCCGGCTGCGCGAGCTGTGCAAGCTCGACGGCGGCATCGTGGTCTCGTCGGACCTGTCCAAGATCCTGCGGGCCGGCGTCCAGCTGGTCCCCGACCCGACGATCCCCACCGAGGAGACAGGCACCCGGCACCGCACCGCCGACCGAGTGTCGAAGCAGGTGGGCTTCTCGGTCGTCTCGGTCTCCCAGTCCATGAGGCTCATCGCCCTCTACGTGGACGGCCAACGCCGCGTCCTGGAGGACTCGGCCGCGATCCTGTCCCGCGCCAACCAGGCCCTGGCGACCCTGGAGCGCTACAAGCTCCGCCTGGACGAGGTCGCGGGCACGCTCTCCGCACTGGAGATCGAGGACCTGGTGACCGTCCGGGACGTCTCCGCGGTCGTCCAGCGCCTGGAGATGGTCCGCCTCATCGCGACGGAAATCGCCGGATACGTGCTGGAGTTGGGCACCGACGGACGCCTCCTCGCCCTCCAGCTGGAGGAGTTGATCGCGGGCGTGGAGCCGGAGCGCGAGCTGGTGGTCCGGGACTACGTCCCCGAGCCGACCGTCAAACGCTCCCGCACGGTCGACGAGGCGCTCGCGGAACTCGACGCGCTCAGCCACGCCGAACTCCTCGAACTCTCCACGGTGGCCAAGGCCCTGGGCTACACGGGCTCACCCGAGACCCTCGACTCGGCGGTCTCCCCCCGCGGCTTCCGCCTCCTGGCGAAGGTGCCGCGCCTGCCCGGCGCGATCATCGACCGCCTGGTGGAACACTTCGGCGGCCTCCAGAAGCTGCTCGCGGCGAGCGTCGACGACCTCCAGACGGTGGACGGGGTCGGCGAGGCGAGGGCGCGGAGCGTGCGGGAGGGTCTGTCGCGGCTGGCGGAGTCGTCGATCCTGGAGCGGTACGTGTAGGTGGGTCGGTAAGTGCACCGGTCCCCCTCCCCGAGGGGGACCTTGCTCAGTCGTTGTCGAGTACGAAGGACGTCTGTGCCTTCGTGAAGCCCTGGGCCTGCGCCTCGACCAGGTAGGTGCCGGCCGTCGCCGTCGCTGTCCCCGCCTCCGGTGTGGCGCACTCGGGGGCGCTCGCCTTGCGGTCCCACTCGAAGGTGTACGTGATGCTGTCGCCGGCCGAGACCCGGAACAGCAGACCTGACGTGTCCTTGGGGCAGTCGTCCGAGGACCAGATGTCGTCGTCGCTGCTCGCCTGCGTGATCGTCACCACGGCCGACTCCGGGCCGAGGTCGATCTTGCAGTCGTTGGCGGAGGAGTTCTTGGCGACCAGCTGGAAGGTGGGCGTCTCGTCGGGCGCGTACGAGTTCTGGACGCTGCGCAGGCTCAACTGGACGATGCCGGGGGTGCAGTTGGGCAGGGTGGAACCTGCCGGAAGGGTGTCGCCGCTGCCTACGCTGCCGTTGACGCCGTCGTCCGTGCCGGTGCCGCCGTCTGTCCCGGCGGACCCGCTGCTGCCACCGGAACCGGCCGAACCTTCCGATCCGCCCGAACCAGTTGAGCCCCCGGAACCAGAACCGGAACTGGAGCCCGAGCCGCCAGGGTCCGTGCTCTCCGACTCGTCACGTCCGCCCGGGGCTTGACTGATCGCGGGGCCCGAACCGGACGGGCCCGGGGTGATCGTCTGCACGGGGTTCTTGCCGTTGGCACCGTTCGTGCCGTTGTTCCCGCCTCCGCCGCCGGAGGCGACGACCCAGACGACCAGCAGCGTCAACAGGGCGAGCACAGACAGCAGAACGGCCCTCCGTCGCCAGTAGATGGAGGAGGGAAGCGGCCCGACCGGATTGCGCATAGATCCCACGGCGCAAACTGTACGAGAGATCGGACCGTGCACTCACCCCACCCGCCGCCGGGTGCACAACTTTTCCGGATCATCATCCCGGCGAACTCCTCCGAATGCCCAGCCAGTTCACGCGCTCGTCCTCAAACGCCGGACGGGCTGGTATGTCAGCC
>NZ_JBSFDA010000219.1:0-14892 GCF_053593675.1 Streptomyces sp. NPDC002156
GGGCCCGGGGCGGCCCGCCCCCCGCCGCCCGCCGGCGGCCCGCCCGAAGGGTTTTCGCCCCCGCCGCCCCTACCCGTCCCATCCTTCTGGGGCTCCGCCCCAGACCCCGCTCCTCAAACGCCGGACGGGCTGAAAAAGCGCAGGTGGCTGCGTTCTGCCAGTTCCTCCGCGCTGACCACCGTCAGCAGCGGGGTTCCGGGCGGGGCGAACATCGTCACCACCAGCTGGGACTGGGCGTCCGCGAGGTTGTTCGCGCCCTGGTAGTGGATGACGTCGCCGCCGGGCTCGAACACGGCGTCGCCGGCCTTGAGGACCCGGGGCGGCTGGCCCTCCAGTTCGAAGAGGACCTCGCCCTCCGTCACGTAGCCGAAGAGCGGGCCGGGGTGCCGGTGCGGCGGCGCGCCGGGGTCACCGGGTGCCAGCGTGACCCGGACGGACCTGGCCTCGGAGCCGGCCGGGATCAGGGTCGCCGCATCCGGCAGGGTCGTGATCACGTCGATGCCCGGGGGCAGGTGTGCGTGCTCGGCGCTCATGTGTTCCTCCAAACAGAGACTGTCCGGAGTAAGGACAGGGCTGCCCCGCCGTTTGTGACAGCGGGCAGGTCCCTCAGAAGCCCAGCTTGCGCAGCTGCCGCGGATCCCGCTGCCAGTCCTTCGCGACCTTCACATGGAGGTCCAGGAAGACCGGCGTGCCCAGCAGCGCCTCGATCTGCTTGCGGCTCTTGATGCCGACCTGCTTCAGCCGCTGCCCCTTCGGGCCGATGATGATGCCCTTCTGGCTGGGCCGCTCGATGTAGACGAACGCGTGGATGTCGAGGAGCGGCTTGTCCGCCGGGCGGTCCTCGCGCGGGAGCATCTCCTCGACCACGACCGCGATCGAGTGGGGCAGCTCGTCCCGTACGCCTTCCAGCGCCGCCTCCCGGATCAGCTCCGCGATCATGACCTGCTCCGGCTCGTCCGTGAGGTCACCCTCCGGGTAGAGCGCCGGGCCCTCGGGAAGCAGCGGGACCAGCAGGTCGGCCAGCAGATCCACCTGCTGGCCGGCGACCGCCGACACCGGCACGATCTCCGCCCACTCGAAGCCCAGCTCACGCCCGAGCTGGTCGATCGCGATGAGCTGCTCGGCCAGCGCCTTGCTCTCCACCAGGTCGGTCTTCGTCACGATCGCGATCTTCGGCGTCTTCTTGATCGCCGCCAGTTCCTTCGCGATGAAACGGTCACCGGGGCCGAGCTTCTCGTTCGCCGGGAGGCAGAACCCGATGACGTCGACCTCGGCCCACGTCGTTCGCACCACGTCGTTCAGGCGTTCGCCAAGCAGAGTGCGCGGCTTGTGCAGGCCCGGGGTGTCCACCAGGATCAGCTGCGCGTCCGGGCGGTGCACGATGCCCCGTACCGTGTGCCGCGTCGTCTGCGGCTGGTCGGCGGTGATCGCCACCTTCTGGCCGACCAGAGCGTTCGTAAGGGTGGACTTGCCCGCATTCGGGCGGCCCACGAAGCAGGCGAAGCCGGCGCGGTGCGCGCCCGATGCCTTCGAAGGCTCGGACGGCTCGGACGGCTCGGATGACGGGGTACGAACGCTCATGGCGCCCATTGTCCCTGATCCACGGAGACCCGCCGCACGCCGAGCCCCCGTACCGGCCCCGGGACGGCCTGGGAACACACCGGCCTCGGCCTTACGGCACACGCCCGCACCGGCATACGATCACGGCGTCCCGGTCCCGTCCTCCGTCGTCCCCTCTCCCGCGCAGAAGGTCAAAGCCAGGCATGAAGCTCATCACCGCGATCGTCAAGCCGTACCGCCTCGACGAGGTCAAGACCGCGCTCCAGGAACTCGGGGTGCACGGTCTGACCGTGACCGAGGCCAGTGGGTACGGGCGTCAGCGCGGCCACACCGAGGTGTACCGCGGCGCCGAGTACCAGGTCGATCTGGTGCCCAAGGTGCGGATCGAGGTCGTCGTCGACGACGGGGACGCCGATGCGGCCGTCGACGCGATTGTTGCGGCGGCGCGGACGGGGAAGATCGGGGACGGCAAGGTGTGGGTGCTGCCGGTTGGCTCCGTCGTGCGGGTGCGGACGGGGGAGCGTGGGCCCGACGCGCTCTGAGGCGGCGTCGTCTTGAGCTGAGCGCTCAGCTGGGAGTGCCGCTCTGTGTTGTCGGTTCGGTGCTGCGCCGTTGGGGCTGGTCGCGCAGTTCCCCGCGCCCCTTTGGGGCGCGGCCCGTTCGGGGCGCGTTCCTGCGGGGCTTGTTTCTGCGGGCTCTGACTGCCAGCACCGTCGCCACCGCGCCGAACACCACCAGCACCACCGCCATCAGCCAGGGCAGGGCGAAGAAGGACACGCTTGCCGACTCGCGGGTGTTCTTGGCGGATGCCGTCAACGTGATGTCGCCCCAGTCGAGTTGGGGGGCGTCGTGCCAGGGTTCGGTGAGGTGGACTCGTTGGCCGGGCAGTAGCTCGGAGGGGATTTTCGTCAGGTCGCGGGTGAGGAGTGTGCGGCCGAACAGGCCCTGGGCCCGGAGTTCCACCCGGGGGTCGAGGGTGACGTTTCCCGTGTTGTGGAGGGTGTACGAGATCGTCGCCGTGCTGTCGCCGAGGCCCGGGACGAGGGGCTGGTCGTGGCTGATGCGGACCTTCTCCACGGCGAGCGCGGAGACGGCGGGACCGCTCACCCGCAGATAGACCCGCGCCCCGACCGCCCGCCGCACCCCTAGCGCCAGTGAGCCGTCGCCCTCGTCGATCCGTTCGTCGAGGGCGACCAACGCGCCCACGTGGTCGCCGGGTTCGGCCCGTTCGGGCACCCGGAGGGTGAAGGGCACGGTGACCGACTTGTGCGGGGGCACGGTGACCCGGGACTTCGCGGGCCGCGCCCAGGCGCCGACGCCGCGCTGCTTCTCGTCGAGGGTGCGTACCGCGAACCCGCCGTCGCGGGCGGTGTTGTAGGCGTCGGCCGCGTACAGCCGGAAGGTGAGCGGCTTGTCCGTCTTGTTGGCGACGGTGACCTTGTCCTCGACGGCCGTGCCGGGATCGGCGGAGAGATAGAAGTACGGGCGCTGCGCCACGGCCGACGCGGTGGGGAAGACCGACCAGCTGCCGTTGTCGGCGGCGCGGGCGGGCGCGGACGTCAGGAGTGACGCACCGAGCACCGCCATCAGGAGTGCGAGAAGGGCGTACGGCTTGCTGCGTATCAGGAGCGACATCGGGAGCGACATGGGTGCGGACCCCCCACGGACGGGACGGCCGGAGCGGTCGGGCGGGTGCGCGCCCGGCCACCGGATGACGAACAGCCGTTCAGGCGAACGTTGTTCAGGAGAGGGTGAGGGTGAGTACGCCCGAGTACGTGCCCGGCGGGGTGAACGCCGGTACGTTCAGGGACAGTCCGGCGTCGACGGTGAACTCGCCGCCGGTGAGCGTGCCGTCGGGTGCGGAGGCCAGGGTGGCTCCCGAACTCCCCACGGCACCGGCCGAACCGGCCTGGCAGGTGCTCGGACTTCCGGCCTTGGTCGCACACGCCGGGGTCCAACTCAGCTTGCCCGCCTCGATCTTGGCGCCGGGACCGGTGAAGTCGGTGACCTTGCCCGTCAGGGACCAGCCCGCGGGACCGCCGCGGAAGTCCTGGACGGTCACCGTCCGCAGCGCCCCGTTCGAGGCTCCGCCCTTGCCGAAGTCGACCGCGGAGAGCTGGACGGCGTCCCCGTCCTGGTCCATGGACAGCGTGCCCGCCTTGACGGTGGTCGTGATCTTCTGACTGCCGTCGGGGATGGGCGTGTCGTCGATGACGACGTAGGCGGCGGGCGGGGAGCCCTTGGTGTCGCTCCACGCGCTGCCCTCGTACGCCACGACCCCGGTCGTCGTCTTGTCGTTGACGGCGAGGGTGCCGCTGAAGGCGCCCGCGGAGTCGGCGGTCACCGTCGCGGTGTCGGCGGTCTGGGTGGCCCCGGACCGGCCGGCGAGCGTGACCGTGGCACCGGGGGTGAAGTTGGCGCCGTTCACGGTGACCCCTGCGCCCGGTGCTCCGGAGGCCGAACCCAGCGTGATGGCACGGGTGTTGGTCTGGGTCCCGTCCGTCGCCGTGATCGTCTCGGAGACGGGCGCGGGCGGGGTGATGAGCGTGCAGGGAGTGTCCAGCTCAAGGATGTAGCTGGTGTGGATGTTGTAGTCGCCGGGCGAGAGGGTGATCGCGCCGGGCGCGGTGACCGTGAAGGTGCCGGTCATGTCGAAGGACGGGAAGGCTCCCCTGCCGGGCACGGGGTCGTTCTTCTTGGGCCCCACGACAGTGACGTCGCCGGTCTGCGCTCCGCCCAGGGTGACCTTTCCGCTGGGCGTCATGATGTCGGCGGGCAGCGGGAGATCGGTGGGGTTGCTGGCGGCCGGCTTGACCACCGTGTACTTCACGGTGACGGTGTCGCCGACCTTGGGCGTGGTGTTGTCCACCGTGATCTCTCCGGTGGTGGTGCCGTCGATCGGCGGGATGCCCGCGATCGGCGGCGGTACACAGTGTGTGGCGTAGTCCACGGCGGCGGACGCCGTGGTGAGCGCGCCGGCCGGGACGGCCAGCGCACCGCCCGTGGTGACCGCGAGTGCGGTCGCCCCGAGCAGCGCGGCCCAGCGTCGTCTTCGGCCGGTCGAACCCATGGTTGCCTTGGTGGCCATGGTTGCCCCCTCTGAGGGATGCGGGCGCAGCGGCTCGTCTGCGCCGACCGGGGGCCATTGATGTGCAGGTTGTGTGAGAAGTCAATGCAATCTCACCAAATAACGGGCCGCCGTGGAAAGTGAACTGACGGACCATCAGTTCACTGGCGGGCTCCCGTGCGTTCCCAGTCGGAAACGGCCGGCGCCGCTGCGAAGCGAACGACGCCGGCCGCTGCGTGGAACGGTGCGGGGAGGCGGACCGTCACTCGTAGACGAACGGTCCCGGTGACTGGTTTCCGGTCGGCGTGCAGGTCACGCTGATGCCGAAGATCACCATCACGAGGCTGCCGCCGCCCGCGTCAAGGCTGTCGCCGGGGGCGACGGTGCCGGTCAGCGGGCCGACGATGACAGGGGCACCGTAGGCTATCGCCGGGTTCTTGGTCCCGGTGAAGACCGTGGTGCTGCTGGTGCCCTTCCTCATGGTCAGCGTGGAGCTGATCGAGTCGGCGGCGAGGGCGAGCGGAGCCGCGAGCGACGAGGTGACGGTGATCGTGGCGGAGGTGCCGGTCTGGACGGTGGTGAGGGTGGCCGCACCACCGCCGTAGAGACCGCAGTCGAAGGTGACCGTCGCGGAGGTGGGGACGACGGCCGCGGCGGCGGGCGCGAACGCCAGCCCTGTTGCGGCGAGCGAGCCCGCCGCGAGTACCGCACCGATACCGAGCCGTCTGCGCGCAGACGGACGTGCTGTCTTGCTGGTCATCGATCGGATTCCCTTCCCTGGTACGGGAATTGCCATGTGGGGAATTGCGATGTGGGGGGTCGACGGGCCGGGTGCGGTCAGCCGCGGGGCGGGTGCGGGGCGCCGCGCGGTGGAATCTGACGGTCCGTCGGAAGAGCGGGTTCCATTGATGCGTGGGTTGCTCGCGATTGCAAGAGATGCTCTACGGGTTCTTCCAAGGGGCCGTAAAAGTGGCCGAAGACAGACCCTCGGCGGCAGGCTCCGCCGAGGGCACCCCGAACTCACCTCATCCCGCGGACAGCGTCACCCGGACCACCCCGTCCGGCGCGGCCAGGTGCACCGGGATCTCGGGCCCGCCCAAGTCCCGTACAGCGGCCAGGTCCTCCGCCGGAACGCCGTCGGCAACGCTCACGACGGCCGCCGCCTCCAGCGACTTCGCCCCCGACGCCACCGCCATGGCCACCGCGGTCCGCAGCGCGCTGAGCTTCAGCGAGTCGAGGGCCACCGTCCCTGCGACATACGTACGTCCGGTCTCGTCCCGTACGGCCGCCCCCTCGGGAACGTCGTTGCGGGCCCGGGCGGAGCGGGCGAGGGTGACGATCTTGCGGTCCTCGGGGTCGAGGTCGGGCGCGTTGCTGTCGGTCATGCCACGAGCATACTTAGGGGTTTGTCCCGACCCGGGCGTGCATGCAACAAGGAAGTCACACAAGAAGAGGTATCAGGCACGGGCGATCAGGGCATGACCCAGGAACCGCGAGCCATGAGGAGGCGTTATGAACCGCCAGACCCGCATCCGCGTCACCCGTCGGCCCAGCGCTCCTTCGCCCCGCGACCTCCCCATCGACCGCAGGACGCCCTCGGGCCGCATCCTGCCGTACTAGGACCAGAGCAGAGCCGGTCATGGCTGGTCAGGGCCGGTCGAGCCGCAACCGCTCCGCGCGCGGCAGACCGGCCACCACCAGGTCGTACGAGTCCTCGATCAGCTCGCGCACGAGCTGATCGGGCAACTCCCCGTCGACCGTCACGGTGTTCCAGTGCCGCTTGTTCATGTGGTACCCGGGGATGATCAGCCCCGGGTGCTCGGCGCGCAGCCGGATCGCGTCCTCCGGGCCGCACTTCAGGTTGACCTTCAGTGGCCGGTTGTCCGTCCAGGACAGGGCGAACATCTTGCCCAGCACCTTGAAGACGGAGATCTCCGGGCTGAACGGGAAGTCCTCCACAGCGGAGTTGAAGGACAGACAGAAGGCACGCAGCTCCTGCGGAGTCACGCGGCACCCCCCTTGTCCGCCGTGCTCTTCTCCTCCGCCTCTTTCTCCTCCTCCGGCGACCCGGCGGCGTCGACCGGCTCCACCAGCACCGTCACGATCTTGTTCCGCCGCCCGGCAGCCGCCTCCGCCGTGAGCCGCAGCTCGCGCCCGTCGGGCAGTTCGACGACGGCCGAGGCGCCGGCGATCGGTACGCGGCCGAGTGCCTTCGCGAGCAGCCCGCCCACCGTCTCCACGTCCTCGTCGTCGTACTCCTCCAGGCCGTACAGCTCGCCGAGGTCGGTGATGTCGAGGCGGGCCGTGACCCGGTGGCGCTCGTCGCCCAGTTGCTCCACGGGCGGGAGTTCACGGTCGTACTCGTCGGTGATCTCGCCGACGATCTCCTCCAGGATGTCCTCGATGGTCACGATGCCGGCCGTGCCGCCGTACTCGTCGATGACGACGGCGACATGGTTGCGGTCGCGCTGCATCTCGCGGAGCAGATCACCGGCGTTCTTCGTGTCGGGCACGAAGGCGGCGGGCCGCATGGCGGTCGACACCAGCTCGCTCTCCGCGTCCCGGCTGATGTGCGTCTTGCGGACGAGGTCCTTCAGGTACACGATCCCGACGACGTCGTCCTCGCTCTCCCCGGTGACCGGAATACGCGAGAACCCGGAGCGCAGCGCGAGGGTGAGGGCCTGCCGGATCGTCTTGTACCGCTCGATGACGATCAGGTCCGTACGCGGGACCATGACCTCCCGTACGAGGGTGTCGCCCAGTTCGAAGACGGAGTGCACCATGCGGCGCTCGTCGTCCTCGATGAGGGACTCCTTCTCGGCCAGGTCGACCAGCGCGCGCAACTCCGCCTCGGAGGCGAACGGCCCGCGCCGGAAGCCCTTGCCGGGCGTGAGCGCGTTGCCGATGAGGATGAGGAGCGACGGGATCGGCCCCATCACGCGGGCGAGCGGGAGAAGGACGTACGCGGCCGCCGTGGCCGTGTTGAGGGGATGCTGACGCCCGATGGTCCGCGGCGACACCCCCACCGCGACGTACGACACGAGGACCATGACGCCGATGGCGACGGCGAGGGCCTGCCAGGTCTTGTCGAACTCCTTGAGGCAGGCGTACGTGACGAGCGCGGCGGCGGCCATCTCGCAGGCCACGCGCACCAGGAGCGCCACGTTGAGATAGCGGGTCGGGTCGGCGGCGATCTGCGCGAGCTTGGCACTCCCGCGCCGACCGCTGCGTACCGCCTCCTCGGCGCGGAAGCTGGAGACGCGCGCGAGGCCCGCCTCCGCGCAGGCGGCGAGCCAGGCGACGACGACCAGCGCTATGGCACCGGTGACGAGTTGAGGGTTCATGACACGGTCGGGGCGGGCGACGGACCGGTCATCCCCTTCTCGCCGCGCCAGCCGTCGACGATGGCGGCCTGGAGGCCGAACATCTCGGCCTTCTCGTCCGCCTCCTCGTGGTCGTACCCGAGGAGATGCAGCACTCCGTGGACGGTGAGGAGTTGGAGCTCCTCGTCCATGGAGTGCTGGGTCTCGGCCTCCTTGCCCTGCTTCTCGGCGACCTCGGGACAGAGCACGATGTCACCGAGAAGCCCCTGCGGCGGCTCGTCGTCGTCCTTCGACGGCGGACGCAGCTCGTCCATCGGGAAGGACATGACGTCGGTCGGACCGGGCAGGTCCATCCACTGGATGTGGAGCTGCTCCATGGCGTCGGCGTCCACGACGATCACCGAGAGTTCGGAGAGCGGGTGGATGCGCATCCGTGCGAGCGCGTAGCGGGCGATGTCGAGGATCGCCTGCTCGTCGACCTCGGTTCCGGACTCGTTGTTGACGTCGATCGACATGGTGCTGGCTTGTCTACTTCCGCTTGTTCCGGACGCCCTTGTGGGTGCCGTTCTCCGTACCGTTCTCGCTGTCGTACTTCTCGTACGCGTCGACGATACGGCCGACCAGCTTGTGCCGGACGACATCGTGAGAGGTGAGCCGTGAGAAGTGGACGTCCTCGAGGCCTTCGAGGATCTCCTGCACCTGCCGCAGACCGGACTTCGTCCCCGTCGGAAGGTCGACCTGCGTCACATCACCCGTGATCACGATCTTCGACTCGAAGCCGAGGCGGGTGAGGAACATCTTCATCTGCTCGGCGGAGGTGTTCTGAGCCTCGTCCAGAATGATGAAAGCATCATTCAAGGTCCGCCCACGCATGTACGCCAGCGGCGCGACCTCGATCGTCCCCGAAGCCATCAGCTTCGGGATCGAGTCCGGGTCGAGCATGTCGTGCAGCGCGTCGTACAACGGGCGCAGATACGGGTCGATCTTGTCGTACAGCGTGCCCGGGAGGAAGCCGAGCCGCTCGCCCGCCTCCACCGCCGGCCGGGTCAGGATGATCCGGCTGACCTGCTTGGCCTGCAGCGCCTGCACGGCCTTCGCCATCGCCAGATACGTCTTGCCGGTACCGGCCGGGCCGATGCCGAAGACGATGGTGTGCTTGTCGATGGCGTCGACATAGCGCTTCTGGTTGAGGGTCTTGGCCCGGATGGTGCGGCCCCGCGAGGACAGGATGTTCTGGGTGAGGACCTCGGCCGGGGTCTCCTGGCCGTCACCCTCCCCGTTCCCGCTCGCTCTGAGCATGGCGATCGAGCGTTCCACGGCGTCCTCCGTCATCGGCTGTCCGGTGCGGAGCACCAGCATCATCTCGTCGAACAGCCGCTGGACGAGGGCGACCTCGACCGCTTCGCCAACGGCGCTGACTTCATTGCCCCGGACATGGATGTCGACCGCCGGGAAGGCCTTCTCGATCACGCGCAGGAGGGCGTCGCCGGAACCAAGGACGGTCACCATGGGGTGCGCGGCCGGGACGGTGAACTGCGCTCGTGCCTGCCCCCGCGCAGGGGGCTGAGCTGTGGGTGTCTGAGTCATGGGCCGGCTCGTAGGCCTGCACGACCTCCTCAATGAGGCTCGCTTACCACGTGGGTAGCCTTCCGCTCCCAGCCTACGACGGTGCACTGACAACGCCGTAGGGGTTTTGGCTCACGGTCCGGTGACGTGGTCATGGCCGGGGCGTCCGGCAGGGTCGGGATCAGGGGCAGGAGCGGGAGCGGGTGCTCACGCCGATCTGCCGAAGCCGATCGTCGGCACGGCCCGGCGCAGCGGCCAGGGGCGCGGTCTCGCGGTCCTGGGCACCAGGTCGGCCAGGAACGCGTACCGGCGCAGCGCCGCCGGGTCCTGGTGCTCGTACGACTGGATCTCGCGCCACCAGGCCCCGACCTCGGACCAGCCGGGTGCGGAGAGGGAGCCGCCGAAGTCCTGGACGGAGAGGGCGGCGGTGAGGCCGGCGAAGGCGAGGCGGTCGGCGAGCGGCCAGTCGGCGAGGGTGCCGGTGACGAAGCCGGCGACGAAGACATCGCCGGCGCCCGTGGGGTCGAGGGCCTCGACGGCGATCGCCGGGACCTCGGCGGTCTCCCCGGTCCGCCCGTCCACGGCGTACGCGCCCTCCGCACCGAGGGTGACGACGGCGAGCGGTACGTGATCGGTGAGCGCGCGGGCGGCCTTGCGGGGGCAGTCGGTGCCGGTGTAGCGCATCGCCTCCTCCGCGTTGGGCAGGAAGGCCTCGCAGTGCTCCAGGTCGGCGAGACCGGCGAGGTCCCAGCGGCCGGTGTCGTCCCAGCCGACGTCGCCGAAGATCCTGGCTCCCTTGCGGGCGGCCTGGGCGATCCAGGGGGCGCGGACGCCCGGGGTGAGGGAGGCGACGGCCGCGCGGGCGTGCGGCGGGCAGTCCGGGGAGGGCTCCTCCGGGGGCGGCTCGTGGCCGTGGGAGACCATCGTGCGCTCGCCCTCGTACGCCATCGAAACCGTGACCGGGGAGTGCCAGCCGGGGACCGTGCGTGACGTGGAGAGGTCGATGTGCTCGCCCTGTTCGAGGGCGTCCCAGCAGTACTCCCCGTAGTGGTCGTCCCCGAAGGCGGCGGCGAGGGAGGTCTTCAGGCCGAGCCGGGCGAGCGCGGTGGCCATGTTGGCGACCCCGCCGGGGCTGGACCCCATCCCGCGCGCCCAGGACTCGGTGCCGCGCACCGGGGCGGTGTCGAGCCCGGTGAAGATGATGTCGAGGAAGACCGTGCCCGTCAGATACACGTCCCACGGCGGATCGTGGGGCGCGCGCAGGGCGGCCAGGGGATCGACCTGGGCCTGACGGTAGGAAGATCCCTCTCCGGTGGACGCGGTGGACGCGATCACGGTGCGCTCCCTGACGACGGTGCGGATCAGGCCAGTCTGCACCACCCCACTGACAGCGGCCCGTCACTCCACTCCGGAGGGTGCGCACGAATACCCCACCTCCCCCACCCCAAACACCGAAGTGCCCCACATCACACCCACCCGACTCCCGTCCCCCACCCCCCGCTTGATACAAATTGCCCGCGCGTTCCTGTCCGTCGACGGTCGTCGCCCAACCCCGCATTGAGCCGCCACATTCATTTGTCGAGCCGTCACACTCGCTTTCGCACGCCCAGGAACGCCGTTGTTCTCCCCCCGCTCCACCATGCCCTGGCCCCTCGTCGCCCTTTTCACGGCCGGGTACCTGGCGCCGTACCTCCTGCCCACCACCGTCGGCAGACTCGACGCGTACCTCCCGCTGAGCCCCACGCAGGCCGGTGCCATCGGCAGTGCGCTGCTGCTGAGTTCGGCGGCGGCCGGCTTCCTGCTCGCCTCCCGGGTCGACCGCGTAGGCGCACGCACCCTGGCCCGCACCGGCCTCGTCCTCGCCGCCCTCGGCTACGGCACGGCCGCCCTCACCACCAACCTGTACGCCGTGATCGCCGGAGCGGTCCTCGGCGGCTTCGGCTCCGGTACGGCCACCACGGTCGCCGCCACCGGAATCGCCGGCCGCCCCGACCCGCACCGCACGACCACTCTGGGCCTGCTGAGCGTCTCCGCCCTCGCGGGCGCCGTGTATCTGACGGTCCCGCACCTGGGCCCGGGCCACGGCCTCCCCCTCGCGGCACTGGCCCTGACGGCAGCCGCCGTATGGCCGCTGACGGCGACCCTCCCCGGACGCGAAGCCCACGTCACGAGGGCCGTCGTCACCACCCCGACTCCCCGCAGCCCGCTCCCCCGCCCCCGGGCCGGCATGGTCCTCGCCGTCACGATGACCTGCTGGTCCCTCGCCCAGAACTCCCTCTGGGGTGTCAGCGGCCGGATCGGGCTCACCCAGGCGGGGCTCTCCGAGGCGACGGTCGGCGCGGTGTTCGCCATCGCGCTGGGCGCCGGACTGCTCGGGGTAGTCGGCGCCGGAGCACTCGGCACCCGCCTGGGCCGCGCACTGCCGATCGGCCTGGGCACGGCCGTCATCGCCGCCTGCATCGTGCTGAGCGCGTCCGCGACCGACCTGACGTCCTTCGCGGCAGGCGAGATCGCCTGGAACACCCTCTACCCCATCGTGCTGTCGTACGTGATCGGCCTGGCCGCCGCCCTGGACCCGCGCGGCCGTTGGGCGGTCCTGGTCGGCTCGGCGTCCTCACTGGGCACGGCGTGCGGCCCGCTCACCGGCAGCCTGCTCTCCGCACACACGGGCTATCCGGCGATGGGCGCGGTCCTGGCCGCCGGCCTCCTGCTGATCGCGGTCCCGATGACAGCCGTGGCGCTACACACCCCGTCCCCGTCCCGAGCCCTGAGACTCACCACGGTGAAGACCACCGAGCAGTACCGCCCGGTGGCCTGAGCGGTGCGGGTGAAGTCGGGCGCACAGCGCCCCGATAGGGGCGCGGGGAACTGCGCGACCAGCCCCCACCGGCCCGCAGCCAACGAACCACACGCCCCGCGGAGCACCCCTCACCGCGTGAACTCGTACGCCTCCACCTCGGCGAGATACCGCGCCCGCCGCTCCTCGTCACCGTCCAGGAACGACGCCAGGAACGAGTTCCGCGCCAGCTCGCGGAGCCGCTCCTCGCCGAGGCCCAGGGCCTCCCGTACGGCCCCGAAGTTGTCGCCGACGTACCCGCCGAAGTAGGCGGGGTCGTCGGAGTTGACCGTGCAGAGAAGGCCGGCGTCGAGCATCGCGGGCAGCGGATGCTCGGCCAGGACGTCGACGGCCCGCAGCCGCACGTTGGACAGCGGACAGAGCGTCAACGGCACCCGCTCCCGCACGAGCCGCGCGACCAGCTCCGGGTCCTCCATACAGCGCAGCCCGTGGTCGATGCGCTCGACGCCGAGGATGTCGAGGGCCTCGGTGATGTACGAGGGCGGCCCCTCCTCACCCGCGTGCGCCACGCGCCGCAGCCCGAGCCCGGCGGCGGCCTCGTACACCTCGCGGAACTTGACCGGCGGATGCCCGACCTCGGCGGAGTCGAGCCCGACACCGGCGATCCGGTCGAGGTAGGGGCGGGCCGCGTCCAGGGTCTCCATCGCGGACGCGGCGGACTGGTCGCGCAGGAAGCACATGATGAGCTGAGTGGAGATGCCGTGTGTCGACTCGCTGTCGCGGAGCGCGAGCCAAAGCCCCTCGACGACGGTCCCCATCTCCACCCCCCGGGCGATGTGGGCCTGCGGATCGAAGAAGATCTCCGCGTGCCGTACGCCCTGGGCGGCGGCGCGGGCGAGATAGGCATGGGCGAGGTCCGCGAAGTCCTGCTCGGTGCGCAGGACGGTCATCAGCTCGTAGTACAGGTTCAGAAAGGACTGGAGGTCCTCGAAGAGATACGCCTTGCGCAGCTCCTCGGTGTCGGCGTACGGCAGCACGACGCCGTTGCGCGCGGCGAGCGCGAAGGCCAGCTCGGGTTCGAGGGTGCCTTCGATGTGGAGGTGCAGTTCGGCTTTGGGGATGGACATCAAGGAATCGTACGGCCGGATTACCGCCGTTTCGGAACAGGCACCCTCAGCAGATCATGCGCGACGGTCAGCTCCCCCTCGTACCCCGCCGCCCGCGCCTGCCGCTCGAACTCGTCGGGGTCGGAGTAGCGCTGGCTGAAGTGGGTGAGGACGAGATGCCGTACGCCGGCGTCCCGGGCGACGGCACCGGCCTGACCGGCGGTCAAGTGCCCGTGGTCGGAGGCGAGTTGCTGATCCTCATCGAGAAAGGTCGACTCGATGACAAGCATGTCGCAGTCAGCGGCGAGCGCATGGACGCCCTCGCACAACCGGGTGTCCATGACGAAGGCGAACCGTTGCCCCCGCCGCAGCTCGCTGACCTCGTCGAGGGTGACGGACCCGAGGGAGCCCTCGCGCTGGAGGCGTCCGACATCGGGCCCCTTGATGCCGTGCGCGGCGAGCAGTTCGGGCAGTATGCGGCGCCCGTCGGGCTCGACTAGGAGATAGCCGTACGACTCGACGGGGTGGGAGAGCTTCCGGGCTTCGAGCCGGTAACCGGCGGTGGTGGCGAGCACCCCGCCCTCCCCCGCGACCGGCACCTGCCCGATCTGGACGGTCTCGCGATAGGCGGTGGCGTAGCGCAGCCGGTCGAAGAACTTCTGCCCGGAGCGGGGGTAGTGCGCGGTGATCTCGTGCGGGACGCGGTCGAGGTTGATGCGCTGGATGACGCCGGCGAGCCCTAGGGAGTGGTCCCCGTGGAAGTGGGTGACGCAGATCCGGTTGAGGTCGTGGGCGGCGACCCCGGCGCGCAGCATCTGGCGCTGGGTGCCCTCGCCGGGGTCGAAGAGGAGGCCCTCGCCGTCCCAGCGGAGGAGGTAGCCGTTGTGGTTGCGGTGCCGGGTGGGTACCTGGCTGGCGGTACCGAGAACCACCAATTCACGTCCGGACAAGGCGCGTTACCCCGTCAGCCGGGCGGCCACTGCATGCCGCGTCCACCGAGGAGGTGGGCGTGGGCGTGGAAGACGGTCTGGCCGACGCCGCTGCCGGTGTTGAAGACGAGGCGGTAGCTGTCGAGCTTCTCCTCGGCGGCGATCTCACCGGCCTCGCGGAGTACGTCGGCGGCGATGGCGGGTTCGGCGGCGGCGAGGGAGGCGGCGTCGGGGTGGTGGACCTTGGGGATCACCAGGATGTGGGTCGGCGCCTGGGGGTTGATGTCCCGGAAGGCGACGGTGGTGTCTGTCTCCCGGACGATCGTCGCGGGGATGTGCCCCTCGACGATCTTGCAGAACAGACAGCTCTCGTCCGCCATGCGTGTGCCTCCTCACGCTCGCCGATCATTACGCCCGGCATCGTACCGAGGACAAGCCCCACTCGCCCCCGCCGCCCCTACCCGTTCCCATCCCTGGGGGCTCCGCCCCCAGACCCCCCTCCGGCCCTGAACGGGCCTTGTCCTCAAACGCCGGACGGGCTGAA
>NZ_JBSFDA010000220.1:0-14382 GCF_053593675.1 Streptomyces sp. NPDC002156
CCACCTTCGGGGGCGCCCCCTCTCTTGTCTCCGGCGCGGGCCCCCCTCCCCCTCCCCCGCTTCCACGTCATCCGCCCACCGGACGATCTAGACGATGACCCCGCTCTCCTTCAGCCGGCCGATGGTCTCCTCGTCGTAGCCCAGTTCGACCAGCACCTCGGAGCTGTGCTCGCCCAGCAGCGGGGCACCGGCGATGTCCGGCTTGAAGGAGGAGAACTTCACCGGGCTGCCCACGGTCAGATAGGTGCCGCGGCCCTTCTGCTCGACCTCGACGACCGTGCCGCTCTTGCGCAGGTCCTCGTCGTAGGCCAGCTCCTTCATGCTCATGACCGGGGCGCAGGGCACCTCCCACTCGCGCAGGATGTTGACCGCCTCGTACTTGGTCTTGTCCGCGAGCCACTTCTCGATCTCCTCGAAGATCTCGAAGATGTGCGACTGACGGGCGCGCGCGGTGGCGTACGCCGGGTCCTCGGCCCACTCGGGGCGGCCGATCACTTCGGCGGTGCGCTTCCAGTTCTGTTCCTGGACGGTGAAGTAGATGTACGCGTTCGGGTCGGTCTCCCAGCCCTTGCACTTGAGCACCCAGCCGGGCTGGCCACCGCCGCCCGCGTTGCCGCCGCGCGGTACGACGTCGGTGAACTCGCCGTTGGGGTACTGCGGGTACTCCTCCAGATAGCCGACCCGTTCCAGGCGCTGCTGGTCGCGCAGCTTGACGCGGCAGAGGTTGAGCACGGCGTCCTGCATGGAGACGGAGACCTTCTGCCCCTTGCCCGTCTTGTTGCGGTCGATGATCGCGGTGAGGATGCCGATCGCCAGGTGCATCCCGGTGTTGGTGTCGCCGAGGGCGCCGCCGGAGATGGTCGGCGGGCCGTCCCAGAAGCCGGTGGTGGAGGCGGCGCCGCCCGCGCACTGGGCGACGTTCTCGTAGACCTTGAGGTCGTTCCAGGAGGAGTCGTCGTTGAAGCCCTTGACCGAGCCGAAGATCAGCCGTGGGTTGAGTTCCTGGATGCGCTCCCAGGTCAGGCCCATCCGGTCCAGGGCGCCCGGGGCGAAGTTCTCCACCAGGACGTCGGCGTCGGTGATGAGCTTCTCCAACACCTCAAGGCCTTCGGGGGTCTTGGTGTTGATGGCGAGGGAGCGCTTGTTGCTGTTGAGCATCGTGAAGTACAGCGCGTCGAGGTCCTCGATGTCCCGCAGCTGCTTCCGGGTGACGTCGCCGCCGCCCGGGCGCTCCACCTTCAGAACGTCGGCGCCGAACCAGGCGAGCAACTGTGTGCAGGCGGGGCCGGCTTGGACCCCGGTGAAGTCGATCACCTTGATTCCGGCGAGCGGCTTTTCACTCATGTCTGCTTCCTTTTCGTGAACGTACGTGTACGGAACGGGAGTTCGAGGAACTGAAGGGTCAGGGGTCACTTCTTCGCCGGCGTGATGTTGCCGACGGTGATGCCCTTGGGGTTGAGGTGCGAGATGTGGCCGCTCTCGGTGCCGGCCGAGGGGTCGATCACGCAGTCGATGAGCACCGGGCCGCCGGAGGCGAGGGCCTCGGTGAGGGCGGCGGTGACCTCGGCGGGCGTGGTCGCGCGGTAGCCCTTGCCGCCGAACGCCTCGATCAGCAGGTCGTGACGGGCCGCGCCCATGAGGGTCGTCGGCGAGGGTGCGTCGTCGTACGGGTTGGTGTCGTCGCCCCGGTAGACCCCGCCGTTGTTCATGATCACGGTGACGACGGGCAGGTTGTAGCGGCAGACCGTCTCGATCTCGATGCCGCTGAACCCGAAGGCGCTGTCGCCCTCGACGGCGACGACCGGTGCGCCGCTCTCGACGGCGGCGGCGATGGCATATCCCATACCGATGCCCATGACGCCCCAGGTGCCGCTGTCGAGGCGGTGGCGCGGTACGTGCATGTCGATGACGTTGCGTGCGATGTCCAGGGCGTTGGCGCCCTCGTTGACGATGTACGTCTCCGGGCGCGCGCGCACGACATCGCGTACGGCCTTCAGGGCGCCCATGAACTGCATGGGGTGCGGGTCGGCCTCCAGCCGCTTGGCCATCTTGGCGACGTTCTGCGCCGAGCGCGCCCTCAGTTCCTCGCGCCAGGCCGAAGGGGCCGCGATCTGGCCGGGCTTGGTGCGTTCGGCGAGGGCGTCGAGGACCGACTCGATGTCGCCGACGAGCGGGGCCGCGATGGGCTGGTTGCTGTCGATCTCCTTGGGGTCGATGTCGATCTGGACGAACTTGGCGTCGGGGTTCCACCCCGTCTGGCCGTGCCCCAGCAGCCAGTTGAGGCGGGCGCCGATCAGCATCACGACGTCGGCCTTCTTCAGCGCGAGGGAACGCGCGGTGGCCGCCGACTGCGGGTGGTCGTCGGGCAGCAGACCCTTGGCCATCGACATCGGTACGTACGGGATGCCCGTCGACTCGATGAACTCCCGCACCTTGGCGTCGGCTTGGGCGTAGGCGGCGCCCTTGCCGAGCACCACCAACGGGCGTTCGGCGGAGGCCAGCAGCTCGATCGCCCGGTCCACGGCCTCGGGCGCCGGGAGTTGGCGCGGCGCGGGGTCGACCAGGCGGCTCAGCGTCTTCGCGCCCTCCTCGGCGGGCATGATGGAGCCGAGCACGGCGGCGGGGATGTCGAGGTAGACGCCGCCGGGACGTCCGGAGATCGCGGTGCGCAGCGCGCGGGCGATGCCCCGGCCGATGTCCTCCACGCGGCTCACCCGGTAGGCGGCCTTCACGAAGGGCTGCGCGGCGGCGAGTTGGTCCATCTCCTCGTAGTCGCCCTGCTTGAGGTCGACGAGGTGGCGCTCGCTGGAACCGGAGATCTGCACCATCGGGAAGCAGTTGGTGGTCGCGTTCGCCAGCGCGACCAGGCCGTTGAGGAAGCCGGGGGCCGACACGGTCAGCGCCACGCCGGGCTTCTTGGTGAGGTAGCCGGCGGCGGCCGCCGCGTGTCCGGCGTTGCTCTCGTGCCGGAAGCCGATGTAGCGGATGCCCTGGGCCTGGGCGAGACGGGCCAGGTCGGTGATCGGGATGCCGACCACTCCGTAGATGGTGTCGACGTCGTTCATCTTGAGGGCGTCGACGACCAGGTGGTACCCATCGGTGAGTTCGGTCGGGACGTCGGCCGGAACGTCGGCTGCTGCCGCAGTCTCCAGGGGCGAGGGGGCGGTCATGGTCCGAGGTCCTCCTTGGGCAGGTCCTGCCGGAGCGGCTACTTCTCTCACCATCCGCAGCGCGTCCGTCCGCGTCCAAGACCCATCGGCGACCAGCCGATAAACAGCGTCTATCGACCGCTGGTGGAGGGGTCGCCAACTCCCTTGATAGACAGCTGCTATCGGCCGTTCACCAGCGCGTATTGGACGCCGCCCCCGGGTCACCGCAGGCTCGCAGAGGACTGCTTCATCAGATCTGGCGTGAGGGGGTGGGGTCATGGCCGTTCCGGCCGCGGCATCCGTGCGCGACGCCGACCGGTACCGACCTCCGACGGTCACGGGCCTCGCCGATCTCCTTGACCGGCAGGTACGTGAACGCCCGTACGCCCGGGCCCTCGTGGTCTCCGGCGACCGGGTGCACCTGTCCTACCGGGGGCTCGCCGCGCTGGCTGACGACGTGGCGACACGGCTCGTCCGTACAGGGCTGGGGAGCGGTGACGCGGTGGGGCTGATCTGCGCCAACACCGCTGAGTTCGTCGTTGCGTTGCTCGGTGCGGCGCGGGCGGGTGTGGTGGTCGCTCCGCTGGATCCGGCGTTGCCCAGCTCCCAACTCTCCGCCCGACTAGTGGCGTTGGGAGCGCGGGCGGTGCTTGTCGAGCCGCCGGTGAACGGGGTCGCGCTGCCGGTCCCCGTCTGGCCCCTGCGGGTGGAGGTCTCCCGGGCGGGCACTGCGGGGGTCACGCTCGACACCAGAGCCGCCCCCGAAGCACCTGTCACGGCAAGCGAGTTGTCGGACCATGACGCCATCGTCCTGTTCACCGCGGGGACCACCGACCGAGCCAAGATGGTCCCGCTGACCCATGCCAACGTGGCCGCGTCGGTCCAAGGCGTGTGCACCACCTACGAGTTGGGCCCGGTCGACGCGACGGTCGCGGTGATGCCGTTCTTCCACGGCCACGGACTCTTCGCGGCGCTGCTGGCGTCCCTGGCCAGCGGGGGCTGCGTACTGCTGCCCGAGCGGGGACGGTTCTCGGCGGGCACGTTCTGGGACGACATGCGGGCGGTGAACGCCACTTGGTTCACCGCGGTACCGGCCATCCACGAGATCCTGCTCGACCGTTCGGAGCGCGAGTACCCGGGGTCGCAGGCACCTCCCCTGAAGTTCGTACGGAGTTGCAGCGCGCCCCTCAACACGGCGACGCAACGCGCGCTGGAGCGGACGTTCGGCGCGCCGCTGCTGTCGGCGTACGGGATGACCGAGTCCTCGCACCAGGCGACCAGTGAACCGCTGCCGCAACGGGGGGAGTTGAAGCAGGGGTCGGTCGGACGGCCGACCGGGGTCGAGGTGCGGGTCGTCGACCGGAGCGGGCGGGTGTGTCCGGTGGGCGTCGAGGGCGAGGTGTGGGTGCACGGGCCCACCGTCGCCCGTGGCTATCTCGCCGACCGGGACGGAACGGCGTACACCTTTGTCGACGGGTGGCTCCGCACCGGTGATCTGGGTGCGCTGGACGAGGACGGGAATCTGTCGCTGACCGGGCGGATCACGAACCTCATCAACCGGGGCGGGGAGAAGATCGCGCCCGAGCATGTCGAGGACATCCTCGCCGGGTGCCCGGGAGTCGCCGAGGCTGCCGTGTTCGCCGTACCAGATCCCGTGTACGGACAGCGGGTCGGTGCCGTCGTGGTGGTGCGCGAGGGTGAGAGCGTCGGGCCCGCCGAGATCCTGCGGTACTGCCGTGACCGGCTGGCCGTGTTCGAGGTGCCGGACCGGATCGAGCTGGTCGCAGCCCTGCCGTACACCGCCAAGGGGGGACTGGACCGGAAGGCGGTACAGGCCCGGTACGCGCCCTGACGGCGAGGTTCAGCGCACGCGGGGTTCGGCCGTCGGCAGCGGGCGGGCGAAGAAGTCGTCCAGGGACAGGCCCGTGGCTGCGTTGACGAACGCGCGGGCGGCGACCGAGCCGGGGGTGGCCGCGTGGATCGCCACCGAGACCTGGGCGCCGGCCTCCGGGTCGACCAGGGGCAGGGCTCTCGTCCGGCCGACGACCGGCATGGCGCGCAGCCAGGTGTGCGGCACGATGCTCGCCCAACCGCCGCCGCCCACATGGGCGTAGAGGGAGGCGATGGAGTCCGTCTCGACCTGCGGGGTCACCACGAACCCCTTCTCCGCGAACACGGTGTCTACGATCTGCCGGATCCGCATGTCCGGTGTCAGCAGCGCGAGCGGCAGCTGGGCCGCGTCCGCCCAGGTCACGGTGGCGGACTGGGCGACGAGTTGGTCGTCCGAGACCAGCAGCATGTACCGCTCCTGGTAGAGGGGGACGACCTGCAGGCCCTCCTGGTCGCCCGGATCGAAGTGGGCGATCGCCACGTCCAGCTCGAAGTCCCGTAGCTGGCGGTGGAGTTCCTTGGTCGACAGCCGGGACCGCACCTGAACCTTGGCCAGCGGGTGCGCCGCGCAGAAGGCGGCGACGGGCAGCGCGAGGGTCGTGGACGCCGTGGGGTCCGTCCCGAGTCGCAGCGTGCCCGTGATGCCGGACTGTACGGCGGCCACCTCGGCCTTGAACGCGTCCTGTTCGGCGAGGATGCGCTTGGCCCAGACGACGAGCCGTTCGCCTTCCGGGGTGAGGCCCTGGTAGTTGTGCCCGCGGTTGATGAGCGTGACGTTCAACTCCCGCTCCAGCTTGGCGATCGCCGCCGAGAGCGCCGGCTGGGACACGTAGCAGGACTCCGCCGCGCGGGCGAAATGCCGTTCCCGCGCCACCGCCACGAAGTACTCCAGCTGCCGGAACAGCATGAACGACTCCTCTCCGTCCGGGGGCCGCCCCAGCCTACGGGTCAGCGCAGGAGCTTCACGGCGGCCACCACCAAGGGGTCCAGGCCGTCCGCTCCGGCGTCGACGAACTCGTACAGCCTGGTACGCATGCGTGGGTCCCAGAACCTGCCGATGTGCCCCGCGATCTCCTCGGCGGCCCGCTCCCCCGGCAGGTGTCCGAGGTTCGCGGCGATGTCGTTCGCCATCCTGCGCTCCGACGGCACGGTCGCTGTCATCTCAGTCCACCACCATGATCAGGTCGTCCGCCACCGGTTCCGCCGTCGGTTCCGCTTCAGCGGCCTCGCCCGGGCGGGCGAGGCCGACCTGGACGGCGGTCACCTTGTACTCCGGGCAGTTGGTCGCCCAGTCGGAGTTCTCCGTCGTCACCACGTTGGCGCCGGTCACGGGGTGGTGGAAGGTGGTGTAGACGACCCCGGTGGGCATCCGGTCGGAGATCTCCGCGCGCAGTGTCGTCCGCCCGACGCGGCTGGCGAGGGTGACCATGTCGCCGTCCTTGATGCCACGGTCCTCGGCGTCGTGGGGGTGCAGTTCGAGGATGTCCTCGGGGTGCCAGGCGACATTGCCGGTACGGCGGGTCTGCGCGCCGACGTTGTACTGGCTGAGGATGCGTCCCGTGGTGAGGACCAACGGGAAGCGGCGGGTGCTGCGTTCGTTGGTCGGTACGTAGGAGGTGACCACGAACTTGCCCTTGCCGCGCACGAATTCGTCCACGTGCATGATGGGCGTGCCCTCCGGCGCCTCCTCGTTGCACGGCCACTGGACGCTGCCGAGCTTGTCGAGGAGGTCGAAGGAGACGCCGGTGAACGTCGGTGTGACGGAGGCGATTTCATCCATGATCGCGCGCGGATGGTCGTACGACATCTCATAACCCATCGCGGTGGCGATCTCGCTGACGATCTGCCACTCGTGCTTGCCCGTCTTCGGTTTCATCACCGCGCGCACCCGGTTGATCCGGCGTTCGGCGTTGGTGAACGTGCCGTCCTTCTCCAGGAACGACGCGCCGGGCAGGAAGACGTGCGCGAACTTGGCCGTCTCGTTGAGGAACAGGTCCTGTACGACGACCAGTTCCATCGCTTCGAGGGCCGCGGTGACGTGCTTGAGGTTGGGGTCCGACTGGGCGATGTCCTCACCGTGGACGAACAGGCCCCGGAAGGTGCCGTCGATCGCCGCGTCGAACATGTTGGGGATGCGAAGTCCCGGCTCGGCGAGGAGAGTTCCGCCCCAGAGGTTCTCGAAGACGGTGCGTACCGCGTCGTCCGACACGTGGCGGTAGCCGGGGAGTTCGTGCGGGAACGAGCCCATGTCGCAGGAGCCTTGGACGTTGTTCTGGCCGCGCAGCGGGTTCACGCCGACGCCGTCGCGGCCGATGTTGCCGCATGCCATCGCGAGGTTGGCCATTCCCATGACCATGGTCGAGCCCTGGCTGTGCTCGGTGACCCCGAGGCCGTAGTAGATGGCGCCGTTGGGGGCGGTCGCGTACAGCCGTGCCGCTGCCCGCAGTTCGGCGGCCGGTACGCCTGTGATCTCCTCGACCGCCTCAGGGCTGTTCTCCGGACGGGCGACGAACTCCGCCCACTCGTCGAACCCTTCGCACCTCGCGTCCACGAAGGCCCGGTCGACCAGGCTCTCGACGACCACCACGTGCGCCATGGCGTTCACGACGGCGACGTTGGTGCTCGGCCTGAGCTGGAGGTGGTGCTCGGCCTCGACGTGCGGTGAGCGTACGAGGTCGATGCGGCGCGGGTCGACGACGATCAACTTGGCGCCCTCGCGCAGCCGTCGCTTCATCCGGGACGCGAACACCGGGTGTCCGTCAGTGGGGTTGGCGCCGATCACCATGATGACGTCGGCCTCGGCCACGGAACGGAAGTCCTGGGTGCCCGCCGACTCACCGAAGGTCTGCTTGAGTCCGTATCCCGTCGGGGAGTGGCAGACGCGGGCGCAGGTGTCGACGTTGTTGTTGCCGAAGGCGGCGCGCACCATCTTCTGTACGACGTACACCTCTTCGTTGGTGCAGCGCGAGGAGGTGATGGCGCCGACCGAGCTGGTTCCGTACCGGTCCTGGAGTTCGCGCATGCGCCGGGCGACGGTGCCGATCGCCTCGTCCCACTCGACCTCGCGCCAGGGGTCGGTGATCCGCTCCCGCACCATGGGCTTGAGGACGCGGTCGGGGTGGGTGGCGTAGCCGAAGGCGAAGCGGCCCTTGACGCACGAGTGACCCTCGTTGGCGCCGCCGTCCTTGTGGGGCACCATGCGGACGAGTTCGTCGCCGCGCAGCTCGGCCTTGAAGGAGCAGCCGACGCCGCAGTAGGCGCACGTGGTCACAACTGACCTTGTCGGCATGCCGAGTTCGACGACCGAGCGTTCCTGGAGCGTCGATGTCGGGCAGGCCTGGACGCAGGCGCCGCAGGAGACGCACTCGGAGTCCATGAAGGACTCCCCCGCCCCCGGCGAGACCTTTGAGTCGAAGCCGCGCCCCTCGATGGTGAGCGCGAAGGTGCCCTGCACCTCGCCGCAGGCCCGTACGCAGCGGGAGCAGGCGATGCACTTGGACGGGTCGAAGTCGAAGTAGGGGTTGGAGGTGTCCTTCTCGGCTTCGAGATGGTTGGCGCCCTCGTAGCCGTACCGGACCTGCCTGAGGCCCACCACGCCTGCCATGTCCTGGAGTTCGCAGTCGCCGTTGGCCGGGCAGGTGAGGCAGTCGAGGGGATGGTCGGAGATGTACAGCTCCATGATGCCCTGGCGGAGCTTCTCCACCTTCGGCGTCTGGGTGCTGACCTTCATCCCGTCGGCGCACGGTGTGGTACAGGAGGCCGGGGTGCCGCGCCGGCCTTCGATCTCGACCACGCACAACCGGCAGGAGCCGAAGGCCTCCAGGCTGTCGGTGGCGCACAACTTGGGTATTTCCAAGCCTGCTTGGGCTGCCGCGCGCATCACGGAGGTGCCCTCCGGGACGGTGACCGGCAGACCGTCGATCTCCACCGACACCGTTGCCGGGCCGGGCCGTTCGGGGGTGCCGAAGTCGGGTTCCTTGAGCAGGCTCATGCCGTGCCCTCCGTCGCTCGTACGGGGTGGATCTCCAGGAGCCGGCGACCGTCGAGGAAGTCGTCGGGGAAGTGGGTGAGCGCGCTGCGGACGGGCATCGGGGTCAACCCGCCCATCGCGCACAGCGAGCCGTCGGTCATCAGGTCGCAGAGGTCTTCGAGCAGGGCGAGGTTCTCGTCCTGGTGCGTACCGGCGACGATCTTGTCGATCACCTCGACGCCGCGCACCGAACCGACCCTGCACGGTGTGCACTTGCCGCAGGACTCCTCGGCGCAGAACTCCATCGCGAAGCGGGCCTGCGCGGCCATGTCGACGCTGTCGTCGAAGACGACGATCCCGCCGTGCCCGAGCATCGCGCCGGCCTCGGCGAACGCCTCGTAGTCCATGGGCAGATCGAACAGCGACTCGGGCAGATACGCCCCGAGCGGTCCGCCGACCTGCACCGTGCGGATCGGACGCCCGGTGTGCGTCCCGCCGCCGTAGTCCTCGATCAGTTCGCGCAGGGTGATGCCGAAGGCGGTCTCCACGATGCCGCCGCGCGCGATGTTGCCGCCGAGCTGGAACACCTGAGTACCGCGCGAGCGGCCGACTCCGAGGTCCTGGTAGGCCTTCGCGCCGTCGGCGAGGACGACCGGGACGGTGGTCAGGGTGAGGACGTTGTTGACCACGGTCGGCTTGCCGAACAGGCCCTCGATCGCCGGGATCGGCGGCTTCGCACGGACCATGCCCCGCTTGCCCTCCAGGCTTTCCAGCATGGAGGTCTCCTCGCCGCAGATGTACGCGCCGGCCCCGACGCGGACGTGCAGGTCGAAGTCGAGTGCGGAGCCGAGGATGTCCTTGCCCAACCAGCCCTGCTCGCGGGCGAGTTCGATCGCCTCGCGCATCGTGGCGATCGCGTCCGGGTACTCGGAGCGGATGTAGACGTACCCTTCGCTCGCGCCGACCGCGTGCGCGGCGATGGTCATGCCCTCGATGAGCAGGAACGGGTCGCCCTCCATGACCATCCGGTCGGCGAAGGTCCCGCTGTCGCCCTCGTCGGCGTTGCAGCAGACGAACTTCAGCTCGTCGGCGCAGTCCAGCACCGTCTTCCACTTGATACCGGCCGGGAATCCGGCGCCGCCGCGACCGCGCAGTCCGGATTCGGTGACCTCGGCGACCACGTCGGCGGGCGCCATGTCCAGGGCGGCGCGCAGTCCCGCGAGGCCGCCGTGGTCGACGTAGTCCTGTGTCGACAGGGGGTCGGTCACGCCGACTCTGGCGAAGGTGACGCGGTTCTGGCGGGCCAGCCAGGGCAGTTCGTCCACGAGGCCGAGGCGGAGTGGGTGGTCCGCGCCGTCCAGCAGGCCGGCGGCCAGCAGTGCGTCCACGTCCTCGGCGGCGACCGGGCCGTAGCCGACGCGGCCCTGCGGGGTCACGACCTCGACCATCGGCTCCAGCCAGAGCATGCCGCGAGATCCGTTGCGTACGACGTCGATGGCGAAGTCCCCACGCGTGGCGGCGCGTTGGAGGGCGGCGGCCACCTCGTCCGCGCCGACGGACCTGGCCGCCGAGTCGCGGGGGACGTAGACCGTCGCCGTGGAGTGGGAAGGGCCGGAGGAGTGGGAGGAGTTGTTCATCAGGAGACCGTCCCGTTGAGGAGGGAGCCGAGTCGGGCCGGGCCCACTCGTCCGTACAGCCGTCCGTTCGCCTCGACCGACGGTCCCAGTGCGCAGTTGCCCAGGCAGAAAACCTGCTCGACGGTCACCGAGCCGTCAGCCGATGTCTCCCCCAGGGTCAGGCCGGTCTCGCGCGCGTGGTTCACGAGGCGGTCGGCGCCCAGGGCCTGGCAGGCCTCGGCGCGGCAGATGCGTACCGTGGTGCGGCCCGTCGGCTCGCTCCGGAAATCGTGGTAGAAGGTCACCACTCCGTGGACGTCCGCCCGGGAGAGGTTGAGCGCGTCCGCGAGCACCGGTATCGCCTCCTGCGGCACATGACCCAACTCGGCCTGGACCGCGTGCAGTACGGGCAGCAGCGCGCCGCGCCAGCCCCGGTGATCGGCCACCACCCTCCTGACCACGCTCTCGACCGTCTCATCGCTCCCGCTGGTCGTCATGATCGCTCCGCCTTCCGAAACGCGGTCCCCGGCGAGGGGTGCAGGAGACTCAGACGATACCCCATACAGGCTTCTGTATACAGACGACAGTCGAACGCGTTTCACACGATCGACTGAACGCGGCTCATGATCGACGGCCCACGCCATGTTGCATACCAAAACCTGTAGGCTGAATCCGTCGTCGGCACCTCTCTCGACGACCACCTCTTGCGACAACCACCTCTTGGCAATGCCGTCGGCCCGGCGGCGGAACGGGACAACCATGCGCGAGGCACTCACGGCCGCAGCGTCCCGGCGCGTCACCCGCCCGGCACCGCTGCGCCAGGCCGTGTACGACGCCCTGACCGAACTGATCGTCAGCGGCACCCTCAAGCCGGGCCAGCACCTGGTCGAGGCCGAACTCGCCGAGCATCTCGGCGTCAGCCGGCAGCCGGTCCGCGAGGCCCTGCAGCGGCTCCAGACCGCCGGCTGGGTCGACCTGCGGCCCGCACAGGGTGCCTTCGTCCACTCCCCCACCGAGGAGGAGGCCGCCCAACTCCTCGGCGTCCGCTCGGTGCTGGAGACCTACTCGGCCCAACTCGCCGCGCGCAACGCGAAGCCCGAGGACGTCGAGCAGCTCTGCGAGCTTCAGAACGAGGGCGTCGAGGCACTCGCCGTCGGTGACGTCGAGCGCCTGGTCGCGGCCAACTCGGCCCTGCACGCGTACGTCACGTCCGTGGCCGCCAACGACGTACTGGCCGAGATGCTGTCGCAGGTGGGCCAGAAGGTGCGCTGGTACTACACCCCCATCGCCAAGCCCCGCGGCAAGGAGGCCTGGAACGAGCACACGCAGCTCATCAAGGCCATCGCCAAGGGCGACGCGGACCGCGCGGGCGAGATCATGCGCAAGCACACGGAACGCACGGCCGAGTTCTATCGCAAGCAGATCGCGGCCGGGGCCAGCTAGGACTGACATTCCCAGGAGCACGTGAACGGGCCGTCCGCAGGACGGAGTTCATGCCCTGATCGAGGACGGCGTGAGGAAATCGGCGGTCCGGGCTCCGACGGGCGGGTGGTGGTGGTGCGCCCGCCCGGCGGCAGCGGCGGCCTCCAGTTCGCGCAGCCACGGCAGGACCGTACCCAGCACGATGTCGAGCCCGCCGCCGTCCGCACCGAGCCTCGCCTCGGCGGGCACCAGCACCGGGTCGGCGAACACCGTGGACGTCGAGCTGCCCGGCGGCCCCGTCGCGCCGGGCCGGGCCGGCACGAACAGGTCCGGGGCGTGCGCCGGAACCCCCCAGAGGCTCAGACCGTCGGGCGTACCGAGCGGCCGGGAGGACCAGACGTAACTGTCGGCCTCCCCCGCCGCGACGACCCCGTGCTTACGCCCACGCAGGGCGACCACCCCACCGGAACGAACGGCCGTGCCGCGCGCCATGAGCAGTTGGGCCTCCGTCTCCTGCCCGCAACCGGTGACGTCCTCCACGAGGGCGAGGCTGCTGAGATGACGTCCGGCGGCGATCTCACCGCGCACCCAGGGGCTGCCGTACGACTCGATGACGGCGACCGCCGTGTAGTGCGACCGGAGTACGGCCGCCGTCGCCGGGCAGACCCGGGCCGCCCGGGCCACCACCTCGGCGGCTTCCGTCAGCCCCAGTCCGGCGCCGCCGAACTCGGTGGAGACGGTGAGCCCCAGCAGCCCGGTGGCCCCGAAGGCCGTTACCGCCCCACGGGGGAACCTGCCCTCCATGCCGGTCAGTTCGGCGCAAGGCGCGACGGCACGGCGCAGGACTTCTGCGAGAGCGGTGCGGTACGACACGGGGTGCCCCCTTCAGACTTCTTCTGCTTTTTCAGACTTCTGACTTCTTCAGACTTCGGATTGATCGCGCACGGCATCAGGTCGTGGGTCCGTCTCCCGCAGCAGCCCGGTCGCCACGTCGAAGACGAAGCCCCGGACGTCGTCCGTGTGCGGCAGAAACGGATTGGTGCGCACGCGCTGCATCGACTGGCGTACGTCCTGGTCGACGTCCCGGAAGGCCTCCACCGCCCAGGCCGGACGCTGGCCGACCTCCAGCTCCAGTTCGTGCCGGAAGTCCTCGGTCAGGGTCTGGAGACCGCAGCCGGTGTGGTGGATGAGTACGACACTGCGGGTACCGAGGGCCCGCTGACTGATCGTCAGGGACCGGATCGTGTCGTCGGTGACGACGCCGCCCGCGTTCCGGATGGTGTGGCAGTCGCCCAGCTCCAGGCCGAGGGCGGCGTGGAGGTCGATACGGGCGTCCATACAGGCCACGACGGCGACCCGGAGTACCGGGCGGGCGTCCATCCCTGGGTCGGTGAATCCGGCGGCGTAGGCACGGTTGGACTCCACGAGCCGGTCTGTGACCGTCTCGGTGGCGAAACGGGGTGCGTGTGTGGACATGGCTGGACTACCTCACTCGGGACGGAGCGGAGGCGACGTCGGCCGCCGTCGGTCAGATCACGCCCTGTGCCTTGAGCATCGGCAACTCGTCTGCTTCCAGGCCGAGTTCGCCGATGAGGATTTCTTCGGTGTGCTGTCCGAGGAGGGGCGGGGTGGTGATGCGGGTGGGGGAGTCGGAGAGTTTGAGGGGATTGCCGACGGTGGTGAACTCACCGCGCTCGGGATGCCCGACCGTGACGATCATGTCGTTCGCGGCGAGCGAGGCGTCCTCGATGATCTCCTTCGTGGACAGGATCGGCCCACACGGAATGCTGTATGCGTTCAGCCGCTCCAGGACCTCCCACTTCGGCAGCGTCGACGTCCATTCCTCGATCAGCTGGAACATCTTCGCCAACTTCGGCAACCGGGCTTCGGGGGTGGCCCACTCGGGGTCGTCGGCGAGTTCGGGACGGCCGATCAACTCGGCGAGGGGTTTCCAGCCCGGCGGCTGCACGATGACGTACACGTAGTCGTTCGGCCCGCCCGGCGCGCACCGGACGGCCCACCCGGGCTGCCCGCCCCCCGACGCGTTCCCCGAACGCGGCACCTCGTTACCGAAGTCCTCGTTCGGATACTCCGGCAACGGCCCGTGCGCCAGGCGTTGCTGGTCGCGCAGCTTGACCCGGCACAGGTTCAGCACCGCGTGCTGCATCGCGACGTTCACCCGCTGCCCCCGCCCCGTCGACTCCCGCTGGAACAGCGCGGCCAGGATGCCGGCCACCGCGTGGATGCCGGTCCCGGAGTCCCCGATCTGCGCGCCGGTCGCCATCGGCGGACCGTCCGGGAACCCGGTGGTCGCCATGGACCCGCCCATCGCCTG